>DASTBN010000816.1:0-4234 GCA_035712045.1 Pseudonocardiaceae bacterium | reverse complement strand
GGCCGTCTTCGAGCACCCGCTTCGCAGCAGTAGAGGACGTTGCATCCGGCGACTCACCCTGGATGACTATGCGCTGGCTTGCTGATGGTTTCCTGAGCCAGCGCGCTGCGATCGCCACATTTCCATGACTAGTTGTAGCGGAAGCCCGTCGATGTATTGACGCCGAACCGGCGTTCAGTAGGCGATCGGCTTGCTTGCGGGTTCTGGTTCGGCGGTGTGGATGGCCCTCAGGGCGGTGACGGTCAGAAGCACATGGGGGACCTCGGCACGCTTGCGGGTGTCGAGAATGTGGCGCTGGCTCCGTCCCAGGGACAGGAGCGGCCACGACGGGCCGCGCGATGAAGAAGGAGAACCACCATGAAGTACCTGCTGCTCAAGCACTACCGAGGTGGCCCGGCGCCCGCTGTCGATTGGGTACCGATGGACCAATGGACGCCGGAGGAGGTCGATGCGCACGTGCGGTTCATGCGCGAGTTCGCGGCCCGTTTGGAAGAGACGGGTGAGTTCGTCGATGCCCAGGCATTGGCGCCCGGGGGCGCTTTCGTGCGGTATGACGGCGAGGGGCGCCCACCGGTGGCCGATGGCCCGTTCGCCGAGACCAAGGACCTCATCGCCGACTGGATGGTCATTGAGGTGGAGTCTTGGGATCGCGCGGTCGCGCTGGCTGGGGAGCTATCCGCCGCTCCCGGGGCCGACGCCGAGCCGATCCACGAGTGGCTCGAGGTGCGCCCGTTCCTCTCCGAGTCGCCCACGGTGACCGAGTGAACGAGCCGCTGCCGCGGGAGCTGGTGCCCGCGGTGGTCGGTGTCCTCGTCCAGCACGGAGCCGACTTCGCCTCAGCCGAGGATACCGTGCAGGAGGCCCTGATCCGTGCAAGGGCGATACTGTTCTCTGGCTGAGCGCGGGTCACGCGGACGATGGGGGAGTAGTCAATCCTTTCAATTGCACAACGATTGAGTTGATTTTCGATGTCGGCGATGGCGGTTAGGTGTTCGGGAGGCCGAGGTAGGGGAACTCGTTGAGCAGGTCGTCGTGCGGCTTGAGGCCGGTCGGGGGGATCTTGCCGTGGCTGAGCCAGGCGAAGCGCATGCTGTAGACGTCGTCGGTGGGGGCGCGGCCGTTGGGATAGGCCGCGGGCCTGGTGCGGTCGTAACGCAGGATGTCGGGCAGCACCATGAGGGCTGCCCGCCTGGCCTCCTCAGGCGGGTAGCCGTTGTTTTCCAGGATCTTGGACCACGGTCCCAGATAGTTGGCCACGTCGTCGGCCGGCTGGCGGGAGTTGTAGAGGTCCTTTTCGCCGTCGGGGTTGATAAACGGGTTGATGGTCGGGTTCCCGCCGCGGTCCATCTGCGTGAGCGTGCCGTCGCGGCGTCGGCTGATCGAGGCCCAGACGCCGATCACCGGGCCGGCGCCGAGCAGATCGTCAGGCACCTCCAGCGCGATCGACAGAACGTTGTTGCCGGCGAAGTCGTCGTGCCCGGTCCAGGCGAATCCGTGCAGGGCCCCCTCGACATCGGCGAAGAACGGCTCGCTGCGCGCCCCGGCGAACAGCCGGACCTCTCCGGCCTGGACGGGCTGGGCCATCGCGTCGAAGCTGACCGGGAGCGAGGAGGTGAGCACCTGGCCAACCGGTCCTGGCTCGCGGGCCTGGGCACCGGTGGCGTAGTAGGCGGTCCCGGTTTGGGCGCCGTTCTCCAGCTCGGAGAAGGTGAACGTGAACGCGACGTCGGCCTGCGCGTCTCCGTCGTTGTCGACGTTGATCCGGTAGACCGCGCCGGGATGAAAATCCCGGCTGGTGATGACCGTCGAGGGCAACTCGATGGGGGGCCTGACCGTCGGGTTCGAGTCGATGATCAGCACCGTCTTACCCGGGTCCTCTGTTGACCTGAATGCGTACACGTCGGTGAGGTCCAGCCGCGTGTCATCGCCAGGGAACTTGAGATAGTCGGCGCTGAAATGGTTCGACATGGTGACTCCTTTGATGGTGATTGCGAGGATCAGTGGTACTGCGCTCAGCCGGCCGGACATCCGATGCCCGGGTCGCTGGGGTGTGGCGTGAACGGCGTGACCGTGAGGGTCATCCACTGGTGCAGCGGCATCGAGGCGAGCACCTGGCGCAGCTCGTCCTCGTCGGTGGTGTTGAACAGGCCGAAGGTGCGCCATTCGCCGGGCGCCTCCGGTGGCTTCCACAGCCGCAGCAGGTGGCCTTGCGCGGCGAGTTCCTTCGTCCGCGCGGCCTCGCGTCGTTTGGTGTCCTCGACGGTCTCGCCGGAGGTCCCTTCGGGGACGGTGGTTACCATGTCAACAAGAAATTCCATGGCCGTGCCCCTGTTCAGCTGTGAACGCTGTGGTTGCCGTCTGAGTCGGCGAGCCGGGATACCTGGTAGTGGTTGATGAGCCAGGTCTTGCCGGTGTGGCGCAGGATGACGCTGAGATATACGGTCAGCGTCGGATGGTCGGTGAAGCCGAAGTCGACGCTGAGGTAGCCGAGGACCAGATCGTCGGCGAGTCGCCGGGTCTGCAGGACGGTGTAGTCCGCGGTCATGCCGATGGGCTGGCTGTCGTAGTACGCGGCCACGCTGTCCGGGCCGACGCTGTACGGGTGCAGGCCCTGGAAGATCGCGTCATCGGTGAAGTACGTCGCAACGCGCTTCGGATCGTGCGCGTCGACCGCTGATTTCCACTGGTCGAGCACGGTCGTGAGGGCGTCGGTCTCAGTGCTTGTCATTATGGTTTCCTTTGTTTGTGAGAGCTGGGAATCGGCTATGGATGCTCAGTGGCCCGCGCTCTGGCCGCCGTCGACGTGCAGGATCTCGCCGGTGACGAACGGAGCGTTCTCCAGGTAGACGATCGCGTCCACGACGTCGCTGATGTCGCCCATCCGGCCGAGCGGGTGCAGACCCGCGAGCGTGTGGTGTGTTTCGGCCGGGTGCATGGGTGTGCGGATGACGCCGAGAGACACGGTGTTGACCCTGATGCCGCGCGCCGCGTACTCGATCGCCAGCGACTTCGTGACCGCGTTCAGGCCGCCCTTGGTCAGTGCCGCCAGGGCGGACGGCACGGCGGAGTTGGCGTGGTCGACCAAGCTGGTCGAGATATTGACGACGTGCCCGCCTTCCCCGTCGAGCATCGCGGCAATGGCCCGTTTCGAGACCTCGAAGAAGCCACGCAGGTTCACACCGGTCACCACGTCGTAATCGGCGTCGGTGTAGTCGGTGAAGGGCTTCGCCACGAAGACACCCGCATTGTTGATCAGCGCGTCGACGTGGCCGAAAGTGGCCAGCGCCTGCTCGATCACGCGGGCGCCGACCGCCGGGTCGGCGATATCGCCCGCGACGGACAGGATGCCGGGATCCCCGGACGGGGTGATAGAGCGCGAATTCGCGACCACGGCGTAGCCGAGCTTGCGGTAGGCGAGGACCAGAGCCGCGCCGATGCCCTGCGAAGCGCCGGTGATGACGGCAACCTTCGGGGTGTTCATGACAGTAGGTCTCCTGGTCTTGCAGGCGTGCGGTATCCACACCGCAGTGCGCGGTGCTGTCTTGGGGTGTGAGTTCCGGTTAGACGGTGGCCGTGTCGCCGGCCGCGAGGACCCGCGACTGGTCACTGAGCCCGGGCCGGGCGAACGCGGCCCGGACCTCGTCGATGCATTCCGTGTAGCGGTCCCAGCCTTCGACGTGGGCCGGGACGACGGTGGGCGAGGCCAAGATCGCCGCGGCTCGGGCCGCCTGATCACACAGCAGCACCACGTCGAACGGGCCGGGCTGGTCGGATGTCGGGCCGGTCAGCAGCCGCAGTCCCCCGGCCTCGATCACCAAGGTGGGGTCACCGATCAGCCGTACCGTTGCGCTTGCCATAGCCCTGATAGTGAGCCGGGTGCGGGCTCGTTCGCCACGACCAGCTTGCTCTCTGGTGGTAGGCGCAGCCTCCTACCGCACTAAGCTCGGGACATGGAGCTACGCCAGCTTCGCTACTTTGTTGCCGTCGCCGAGGAGCTGAACTTCGGTCGGGCGGCGAGTCGGCTTCTCATCGCCAGTCCCTCCCTGTCCCAGCAGATCAAGGCGCTGGAACGGGATCTGGGTGTGCGCCTGTTCGACCGCGACCGCCGCTCGGTCGCCCTCACCGAGTGCGGTGCGGCGTTGCTGGCGAAGACCCGTGCGCTGCTGGCGCAGGCGGACGAGTTGCGCCGGTCGGCGTCGGGGATGGCCGCGAGCGAGCCGGTGCGGCTCGGTTA
>DASTBN010000815.1:0-3010 GCA_035712045.1 Pseudonocardiaceae bacterium | reverse complement strand
AGATCTCCTCCAGGGCCGGCGTGTCATCGCGGCAGGTGCTGCCGTCGACCCTCGCCGACTCGCCGATCCGTCCATCCCGGTGCGCGACGCTGTCCTCCGCGGCGGCTGACCCGCCGGCGCCCGATCCCACAGCGCCGATGGCGCAGCGCCCGATCCCGCAACCCCGATCCCGAAGCACGCGATCGCGTAACGCCCGATCCCGCAGCGCCCAATCCGGCAGCACCCGGCCTACCGGGACCCCGCGGTCACGAATGAGCCTAAGCCGTCGGCGCGTCCCTGCGGGGCCTTCCCTGGGCCAGCCCCACGCCGCCCGTGACCAGCATCGTGGCCAGGAAGATCAGGTAGATCACCCCGGAAGCGGACGACCACTCGAACCGGTCCGGGTATCTGGCCAGTGCGATGAATTGCAGCACCGCGAGCAGGACATAACCGAACGAAGCCGGGAGCAGGCGGCGCGCGTCCCGCTCGACCAGCGCGTGCGCCGCGGCTACCCCGAGGCTGATCAGCCACGCGCCGGTCGCACGCGCGAGCAGTGGCGTCAGCTTCCATGGCCACCAAGGGGCGGCCGTCCCTGGCGCGGCGAACAGCGCGATGCCCATGCCCAGCAGCACGATGGCCTGCGCGGCCAGAAGGGCGTAGACCCAGCTGGGCAGCAGCACCGACCGGGGCGGATCACCGCCCGGCGTGGTGAGCTGCACCGCCAGGATGATCAGCAACAGCAATGGGACCAGCACGTAGATCACGATCCATGTCCAGGTGACGATCCGCGTGCCGATCGCGAACTGGCTGCCCAGATGGAACTGACTGACGTGTATGAGCGTGGCCGCGAGAGTGAGCACCGTGAACACGAGCACTGTCGGCACGGCTATGCGTGCGTTGGCCCAGATCCGCTGCCGGGCTGCCAGCGCCTCGAACGAGACGCTGGCCCAGTACGCCCCGCCCAGGAATGCAGCGGCCAGCGGATTGCGGACCGTCCAGGCGAAATAGGTAGCGGTGCGGTCCGTGAACACGAAGAGCTGGAACCCGGCCAGCAGGACCAGGACAGCGGCAACATTGAGGAGCACCCGCATCCCGGGCACGAGCGGTTCCACAGCCACCGGCTTAACCGTCGGGCTCGTGGTGCCTTTGCTCACCCCGCTACCGCTCCGCGCCGGCATGTGCGGCCGCCTGCGCTTGCAGCCAGGCGTGCACCTGGGGGATGGCCACCGCGCCTTCACCCACCGCGGATGCGACTCGTTTGACCGCCCCCCGGCGCACGTCGCCAGCCGCGAACACGCCGGGCAGGCTGGTCTCCAGCGGGAACGGTGCGCGGTCCAGCGGCCAGTTCGCTCCTTCGTTGTTTGTCACGTCGGGACCGGTGCAGATGAAGCCCCACTTGTCACGTACCAAGCTCTCGCCGAGCCACTCGGTGTGCGGATCTGAGCCGATGAGGACGAAGAGCCCGCCGGCCGGAACGCTCCGGCGCTGCCCCGTCTCGGAGTCCTCGAGCACGAGCGACTCCAGCCGGTCGGTGCCCGTGCCGTCGACAATCTGCGTGCGGTAGGCAACGTCCAGGTTCGGCGCGGCGTCGATCATGCGGATCAGATACTCGGACATGCTCTGTGCCAGAGAATCCCGCCGCACGAGGATCGTGACCTGCTCGGCCCACTTGGCAAGATGAAGGGCCGCCTGCCCGGCGGAGTTCCCGCCCCCGACGACGAACACCGGCCGCCCGCGCATGGCGGATGCCTCGGCGACAGCCGCGCCGTAGAACACGCCCCGGCCCTGCAGTGCCTCCAGGCTGGGGACAGCGAGCCGCCGGTAGCTGACGCCGGTCGCAATGACCACGGATCGTGCGGTGAGCACCTGGCCGTCGGACAGGCCTAGCCGATATTGGCCGGGTTCGCCCGACAGAGACATGGCCTGCCGCATGAAGATGAAGTTCGTGCCGAGGGTCCAGGCCTGCTGGAAGGTCTCGTACGCCAGCCTGGATCCGGTGACGCCCTGGGCGAAGCCCGGGTAGTTGCGGATCATCGAACTGGTTCCCGCCTGGCCGCCGATGGCCTCGGGCACCAGCGTCGCGGTCCGCAGGCCTTCTGACGAGCCGTAAACCGTGGCCGCCAAGCCTGCCGGCCCGGCGCCGACGACCGCCAGATCGTAGACGTCCTCGGCGGAGATCGGTGCCGTGAGGCCGAAGGCCTCGGCGATTTCGAGATTCGATGGGTTGACCAGGGTTGAGTGCGATGCCGCGAACCGGAGCACCACTACCGGAAGTTCCGGGGAGTCGAGCCCGAGCTCGCTCAGCATGTGCTGGCCTCGTTCGGAAGCGGCGTCGTAGAAGCCGAACGGGAGCCGGTTGCGGGTGAAGGTATCGCGCAGCTCCTGGGCCCGTGGGGACCACTGCTCGCCGATCAGCCGCAAGGCCTCGAACCCTCCGAAATCCCCGGAGTTCCACTCGCTCAGGAACTCGGTGATCGCGCGGTGGAACTCCTCGTCGCGGTCGCTCTCCGGGCGGGGCACCCAGTGATCGATCTTGCCCTGCGCTATGGCATCGAAGAGAGGCTGAAGGTATGCGAAATCACCGTAGCGGAACGCGCTCACCCGGAGCGCCGTCGCGTCGGCCGTGCGAACCGTGGCGAGGGTCTCGATCCCGTCCGGGTCCTGTCCGCCGAGCCCGCCGATGACGAGCGCGATCTGCGCCCCGGTGTCCTTTACCTTCCGGATCGCCGTCGCCAGTTCCGTGGGCTCGTCGCAGACGACGAGCTGATAGTCCGCCCCGTACCGCTTCGAAAGCTCACGCCGCAGGTCCCGCCGGGCAGAGGCGTCGCGGCTCACAATGACCATGGCCGGCAGGGCGGAGGCACTTCCGCTTGTCCCGGGGTTCGAGCCCTCTCCGGGTGCAGCCTGACCCTCAGGGACGCGTTCCGCTGACATCCGACGTTCCCTCTATTCCCCCGGGCCCGGCCCGCCGCCCCGGCGGCGGCCGCCATGGGGTCTCGTACCCCGGCCGTGCCACGGGCCCAGCCGGGCG
>DASTBN010000814.1:0-5972 GCA_035712045.1 Pseudonocardiaceae bacterium | reverse complement strand
GTGCTCGACCCCGAGATCGTGCTGTTCGACGAGCCCGACTCGGGGCTTGACCCGGTGCGCACCGCGTACCTCAACCAGCTGATCGTGGATCTCAACGCCCAGACCGACGCCACGTTCCTCATCGTCACGCACGACATCAACACCGCCCAGACCCTGCCGGACAACATCGGCATGCTCTTCCGTCGGCGCCTCGCCGCCTTCGGGCCCCGCGAGGTGCTGCTCACCAGCACAAACCCGGCGATCGCGCAGTTCCTCAGCGGCCGCCGCCAGGGCCCGATCGGGATGTCGGAGGAGAAGGACGCGGCACAGGCCGAACGAGAGCTGGCCGAGGTCCGAGGTGAGCTGGCCGGGCCACCCGAGCTGCGGCCGCAACTGAGCCCCTCACCGGGGATGCCGGGACGCAAGGCGGTGGCCCGCCGGATGGAGCGCGTCACGGACATGCTGCACACCCTGCCCACTGCCGCCCAGGCGGCTATCCGGGAGAGCTTCCCCGCTCCCAGGAAAGATCCAGGCGCAAGGAAAGACCCAGGGGAGGGAAGCCACGGGGAGAACGAGGCCCCGTGAGCGAGCGATCTCCCGGGCGTGGCCCGCTGGTCCAGACGGGCCAGCTGTTCGGCCTGGGCCTGGAGGTGGCGCGGCGGCTGTTCCAGCGCCCGTTCCAGCTGCGGGAATTCATCGAACAGGCATGGTTCGTCATGAAGGTGTCCGCGCTGCCCACCGCCCTGTTCACTATTCCGTTCGGGGCGACGATCGCGCTGCTGCTCGCGGAGCTGTCCCGGCAGTTCGGCGCCCAGTCCCAGACCGGCGCGGGCAGCGTGCTCGCCATCGTGCAGCAGGCCGCGCCGGTGATCACCGCGTTACTCATCGCCGGAGCGGGCGGCTCGGCGATATGCGCGGATCTCGGGACGCGCACCATCCGGGAGGAGATCGACGCGCTGGAGGCGCTCGGCATCTCGGCCATCCAGCGCCTGGTGGTGCCCCGGGTGCTGGCGATGATCCTGGTCGCGGTGGTGCTCAACGGGCTGGCCACCGTGGTCGGGGTGGCCGGTGGCTACTACTTCAACGTGGTGGTCCAGGGCGGCACACCCGGGGCGTACATCGCCAGCTTCACCACCATCGCGCAAGTCTCCGACATCTGGGTCAGTGAGATCAAGGCGGCGCTGTTCGGGCTGACCGCCGGGATCGTCGCCGCCTACCGGGGGCTCAACCCGGCACCGGGACCCAAGGGGGTGGGGGAGGCTGTCAACCAGTCAGTGGTGATCTCCTTCGTGCTGGTTTTCCTGATCAACCTCGTGGTCACCGCGATCTACCTGCAGATCGTGCCCCCGAAGGGGGGATAGACATGCTGCGAGCCGCGATGGCGGCGCTGGAGAACGTCGGTGATCAGCTCTCGCTCTACGGCCGGGCGATCGGCTGGGCCCCCCGGGCGCTGCGCCGCTACCCCAGGGAGATCGCCCGGCTGCTGGCCGAGGTCAGTTTCGGATCGGGTGCCCTGATCGTCATCCTGGGCACGGCCGGTGTGATGGCGGCGCTGTCGCTGTTCGTCGGTTCCCTGGTGGGGCTGCAGGGCTTCCGGGCACTGGATAGCCTGGGCACCCAGGCGCTCACCGGTTTCGTCACCGCCTACTTCAACACCCGCGACATCGCCCCGCTGGTCGCCTCGCAGGCCCTGGTCTGCACACTCGGCGCGGGCTACACCGCCGAGCTCGGCGCGATGCGGATCTCCGAGGAGATCGACGCGCTGGAGGTCATGAGCGTGCCCAGCGTGCCCTACCTGATCACCACCAGGGTGATCGCCGGATTCATCGCGATCATCCCGATGTACACCATCGGGCTGGTGATGTCCTACGCCGCGTCCCGGCTGAACGTCACCGCGATCAGCGGGCTGCCTGGCGGCACCTACGATCACTACTTCACGCTGTTCCTGCCGGTCAGTGACGTGCTGTGGTCGTACGTGAAGGTGCTGGCCTTCGCGTTCGTGATCATCCTGGTGTGCTGTCACTACGGTTACCGGGCCAGCGGCGGCCCCGCCGGGGTGGGCGTCGCGGTGGGGCGCGCGGTGCGGGCCTGCATCGTGATCGTCGCCATCATCGACTTCTTCCTCACGCTGGTCCTGTTCGGCACGACCACCCCGGTCCCGGTGGCCGGATGATCCCCCTCACCCAAATCCCGCTGACACTGCGGCGCAGGCTGCAAGGCGCCGTGTTCCTGGCCATCGTCATCTCGCTGGTCGCGCTGTCGGTCGCGAAGTATTCCGGCGCCTTCTCCCGGGGCGTCCCGGTGACCTTGCGCGTCGACCACACCGGCCTGCAGCTCGATCCGCACGCCGACGTCAAGGTGCGTGGCCTGGTCGTCGGCGAGGTGACCGGCCTGAGCTCCTCGGGGAGCGGCGCCACCGTCGAGATGACGCTCAACCCCGACACGGCGCACCTGATCCCGGACAACGTCAGCGCCCGGTTGCTGCCCAAGACACTGTTCGGGGAGAAGTACGTTTCGCTGATCCTGCCCGCCCGTCCCTCCGGAAGGATGCTCTCCGCGGGTGATGTCATCCCGCAGGATCGCGGCCAGCCGGCCCGGGAACTGGACGCGGCCCTGGACGCGCTGCTGCCATTGCTGCAGGCCGTGCCGCCGCAGGAGCTGGCCAGCACCCTGGGCGCGGTCTCCAGCGCGCTGCGCGGGCGCGGCCAGCGCCTCGGGGACACCCTCATCCGGGTCCAGCAGCTGGTCAGCGGGCTGAACACGGCATTGCCGCCGCTCCAGGAGGACATCACCCGGGCCGCTGACCTGGCCAACACCTACACCCAGGCCGCGCCCGATCTGCTCGCCGCGCTGGCGGATTTATCTATCACCACCCGGACCGTCGCCGAGCAGCGGCGGAACCTGGCGCTGCTGTGGCCCGCGGTCATCCGGGGGTCGGATGATCTCCGGGTCTTCCTGCGGGACAACCGGGAGAACCTCATCTCGCTGGCCGCCGACATCAGGCCCACCTTGGTTTCCCTGGCCCGTTACGCCCCGGAGTACCCCTGCCTGCTGAACCAGATCGCCGGCCTGGTGCCCCAGCTCGACCGCGCCTTCGGGGTGGGCAGCCCGCAACCGGGGCTGCACATCTATCTGGAGGTCACCAACCACCGGGGGAAATACCTGCCAGGTGTCGATGAGCCGCGTTACCAGGAAGACCGCGGCCCCCGCTGCTACCCGGTGCGGGACGGGACAAAGTTTCCGGAGTACCCGGGCGGCCCGATTCACGACGGTTCCACCTCGCCGCCGACTGGCCGATTCGACCCCTCGCCTGGCGTCGGGTCCGCTAGTACCGGGCCGGCGGGAACCGGGCCCCAGACTGCGGGGCCCCAGACTGCGGCGCCCCAGACTGCGGGGGCGCCGATGGGCCTGCCGAACTCCCCGTCAGAGCAGTGGTTTCTCGCCGTGCTGCTGGCCACCGCGGATGGTCGGCGACCCGAGGACGTCCCTGCCTGGGATAGCTTCCTGCTGGGCCCGCTGCTGCGCGGCACGGAGGTGAGCCTGCGGTGAGGCCAGCCAATACGGTGACAGTGCTCGCGCCGCTGACCAAGCTGATCGTGGTCACCGCCGTCATCGCGCTGGCCACCGGAGCGGTCGCGCTGACCATCGCCAACGTGCCCCCCGGCCCGACCACCCATTACCTGGCCCGGTTCACCAACGTCAGCGGTTTGCTGGTGGGGGATGACGTGCGCATCGCCGGGGTCAAGGTGGGCTCGGTGGACTCCATCGAGCTGGTTGACCGGCGGGTCGCGCAGGTCGGTTTCAGCCTGGACTCCGCTCAGCGGGTGCCCGCGTCGGTGCGGGCGTCGGTGCTCTACCGCAACCTGCTCGGGCAGCGCTACCTGGCCCTGACGCGAGGGCCGGGCCCGGTGGGCGCGGCCCTGCCACCGGGCGGGCTGATCCCGGTCGAGCGCACCAGCCCGCCGCTGAACCTGACCATACTGTTTAACGGGTTCAAACCCCTGCTCACCGGGCTGGATCCGGAACAGATCAACCGGCTGACCTGGGAGATCGTGCAGGTCCTGCAAGGCCAGGGCGGCACCGTGGAAAGCTTGCTGGCCAGCACCTCCTCGCTGACCAGGGATCTCGCCGACCGGGACCGGGTGATCGGTGAGCTGATCACGAACCTGAATACCGTGCTGGACACAGTCAACTCCCGGGACGAGCAGCTCTCCGCGCTGATCCTGCAGCTGCAGCGGCTGGTGTCCGGGCTGGCCGCGGACCGGGAACCGATCGGGCAGGCGATCGTCTCGATCGACCAGCTCGCCGGCACCACCGCTGGCCTGCTCGCCGACGCGAGGCCGCCGCTGCGCCAGGACATCGCCGCGCTCGGCGCGCTGTCCGCCAACCTGGCCAGCCGCGAGCGGGTGATCGATCAGGTGCTGCGGTTCCTGCCGGAGAAACTCACCAAGCTCAGCCGCGCCGGTAGCTACGGCTCGTGGTTCAACTTCTACCTCTGCGGGCTCGAGGGCACCATCACCGTCCCCCTGCCTAATGCGCCGCTGGTCGTCCCGCTCACCACGCCACCACCAGCGGCCAGGTGCTCCCCATGAGGAGGCGGGCACAGTGAGCCTCCGGCAGCCCCGCCACCCGATCGTGCTCGGCATCGCCGGTGTGATCGTGCTCGTT
Source organism: Pseudonocardiaceae bacterium (assembly GCA_035712045.1). GTDB lineage: Bacteria > Actinomycetota > Actinomycetes > Mycobacteriales > Pseudonocardiaceae. The sequence goes on along the minus strand of DASTBN010000814.1, from coordinate 1,325 downwards.
CTGCTGGCCATCGCCGCCTACAACGCTGACCGCTTGCCGGTCATCGGCGGCGGCACCACCTACACTGCGGAGTTCAGCGACGCCGCCGGGCTGCGCGCTGGCGACCCGGTGTATATCGCCGGGGTCGAGGTCGGCCGGGTCCGCGCGGTCGGGCTAGCCGGGGACACGGTGCGGGTGTCACTGCGGGTCCGGGACGCGTGGCTCGGGGACCAGACCAACGCCGCCATCGAGATCAAGAGCCTGCTGGGCGCGAAGTCGGTGAGCCTGGACCCCCGAGGGGAGCACGCTCTGGATCCCAGCACCCCCATCCCGCGCCAGCGCACCGCCTCACCGTATGACGTCGTCGAGGCGCTGAACGGGCTGAGCGGGACGCTGCGGCAGATCGACATGGGCCAGCTGGAGACGAGCCTGCGGACGCTGGCGGACACCTTCCGAGGCACCCCTGAGCAGCTCCGGGGAACCCTCGACGGGCTCTCCCGGCTTTCGGCGACCATCGCCAGCCGGGATGAGCAGATCCGTCACCTGCTGAGGGGTACCAGCACCCTCTCCGGGGTGCTCGCCGGGCGCAACACCGAGTTCGAGCGCCTGCTCACCGACGGTAACCTGCTGCTGGGCGAGCTGCGCCGCCGCCGGGAGACGATCAGCGCGTTGCTGGCTGACGTCCAGGCGCTCTCAGCGCAGCTGCGTGGCCTGGTCGCGGACAACTATGCCCAGCTGCGCCCGGCGCTGACCCAGCTCGACCGGGTGGCTGCGGTGCTGCAGCGCAACCAGCGCGATCTAGAGCGGGCACTTGCGCTGGAACCGGTGTTCATCCGGCTGTTCACCAACATCCTGGGCAACGGGCGGTGGTTCGACAACTACATCTGCGGGCTGCTGCCGCCACCGACCGCGCTGGGCCCCCTCACGATCAACGAGCGGGGGTGCTTCTAAAGCATGCGCGGGCGGATCGGTCAGCTGATCGCGATCGGCTGCGTGCTCGCGGTGCTGGCCGCCACCGGCGTGTGGTGGCTCACACCCCGGCCCGGGCGCACCCTCACCACCTACCTCACCTCCGCGGTCGGGCTGTTCCCCGGCAACGAGGTACTGATCCTCGGTGTGCCAGTCGGCCGGATCTCCACGGTCGAGCCGCGGGGCCGCCTGGTCAAGGTCGTGATGACGATCGAGGACCCGGTGCGGGTTCCCGCTAGCGCCTCGGCGGTGGTGATCACACCCAGCCTGGTCACCGGCCGTGGCATCCAGCTCACCCCGGCCTACACCGGCGGCCCGGCGATGCCCGACGGCGGAGTCATCCCCGTGGAGCGCACCGCCGTCCCGCTCGGCGTCGA
>DASTBN010000813.1:0-2796 GCA_035712045.1 Pseudonocardiaceae bacterium | reverse complement strand
TCAACGAATTGCGGGAGGTCGGCGTCAAAATCCTGCTCGGACCAGAGGGTCACGAACCACACCCACCTCAACAGGGCTCAAAATATCTCGACAGATACCCGTGGCATGTGGTTTTGGAAGCTGTGGAAACCGGTCGGACGTAGCTTCGTGCTGGCGGGCTCAGGCGTAGGGGTCGGTGGCGCCGTTGCGGCAGGCGTACCGGACGAGATCCCAGCCCGCGCGGCGGGCACCGGCCTGGTAGGCGCTCTCGTAGAAATCGAGGATGGTGTTGTGCGGGTCGGGCAGCGACCGGACATCGTCGTAGCGCAGTACCGCGAGGTGACTGCCCCGGCGTTCGGCCCAGGTCGCGGCCTCCGGTGTGAGGGGTTCCCCGGCGAGGCCCTCGGGTTCGGGCGCGGTATAGGAGTAGAACGCCGGTTCGGGGAAGGTGTCGTCGCCGAACCAGAACCCGAAGCTGATCACCTCCCGGGAGTATGCCTCCCGGGTGACCGGGTCGGTGGTCGGGAGATGCTCGACGTTCTTGTCCGCGAACCGGGTGAGCGCGATGTCGAAGGTGTGCCAGAAGTGGTGCGCGGGGCTGGTCTTGCCCGACCAGCGCCCGGCGAACTCCTCGAGCAACAAGTTGATCTGGCTCAGCACCCGCCAGTAGCGGGTGACCGCTGCGGTGTCGTAGGTGTGGTGCTCGGTGTCCTCGGCAAATGGCCGACGCGCATCGGGCAGGTCGAACGGGTGGGGCCGGGGGATGCTCACGTCCACCCCGACCGCGGCGAGGCCGTGGGTAAGCCGGGCGGTGAACTCAGCGACAGACAGCCCGGGCAGCGCGAACGAGTGCCGCGCGCCCTCGACGGTGTTGATATCGAGGCGGTGGTCGAGGAAATCGAAGTCGATCGCGAAGATCGGGTCCCGGCCCATGGGGCGGGTGGTGATGCCCCGGCCGGTGAGGTGGAACGGGACATTCCACCAGTGGTTGCGCCGGGGACTGGCCGCGAGCCGCACCTTGCCAACCACCTGGGCGAAGCGGTGCACCGTCGCGAGCGTATCCCGCCAGGACAGGTACGGGATCTCGGGGAAGAGGGGCTGGCTCATCGCGTGGTCCTCCCCGGTATCACACCTGTTTGATCGCTGAGATCTCGAACTCCAGCACGATCTTCTCGCCTACCAGCACCCCGCCAGTCTCCAGGGCGACGTTCCAGGTGACGCCGAAGTCCTTGCGGTTGATCGTGGTCGAGCCCTCGAAGCCGATGCGGGTGTTGCCGAATGGGTCGGTCGCGCTGCCCTCATAGCTCAGCGGGACCGTGATCGAGTGGGTCACACCCTTGATCGTCAGGTCACCGGTGACCTCGAACACGTCTCCGGTTTGGGTGATCTCGGTGGAGGCAAACGTGATCTCCGGGTATTCGTCCATCTGCAGGAAATCGTTGCTGCGCAGGTGGGCGTCGCGGTCGGCGTTGCGGGTGTCGATGCTGGTGGCCTGGATCGTCACCGTCACCGAGGAGTTGCCCGGGTTGTCGGCGTCGAAGTGCGCGGTGCCGGTGAACTCGTTGAACGAGCCACGGACCTTGGTCACCATCGCGTGCCGCGCGACGAACCCGATCCGGCTGTGCGCCGGGTCCAGCGTGTAATCACCGGTCAGCTGGGCACTGTCGGTGGCGGTCATCGGGAACCTCCTACTGGTTGACGTGTCATCCATATCCTGTGCCAATTTAGATGACGTGTCAACTATTTTCCTCTAAACTGGCGCGGGTGACCGAACCGAGGTGGCTCGACGACCGCGAGCAGCGCGCCTGGCGAGCCTACCTGGCGATGAACGCCAAGCTCAGCGCCCAGCTGCACCGGCAGCTGCAGGCTGACTCCGGGTTGTCACTGGCCGATTTCGCCGTGCTAGTCCAGCTCACCGACTCCCCCGAGGAGCGGGTGCGGGTCCTCGAGCTGGCCCAGGCCCTGCAGTGGGAGAAGAGCCGGCTCTCCCACCACCTCGCCCGCATGCAACGGCGCGGGCTCATCGCCCGCGAGGACTGCCCCAACGACGCCCGTGGCGCGTTCATCGTGCTCACCCCCCAAGGCCGCGACGCCATCGAGCGAGCCGCGCCCCGCCACGTCAACACCGTCCGTGATCTGGTCTTCGACCAGATCACCACCGAACAGGTCCAAACCCTGCACACCATCGCCACCCAAGTACTCGCCCGCCTGGAACACGGCCCCTGATGCACGCGTGCGCGCAGCCGCAGAGGTGAGCCGCACACGCCTTTTTTGTCATCACCGGATGGTACTGTCCGGACGCGGCGCACTCCCGTTGCCCGCCGCTATTTTGGCGGCTTCGTCTCGCGCCAGCTCCAATGCGCGTATACCTCATCGACCTTGCGCGGTTGCATGATGGCCTCCCAGGTAAACGGCGGTGAGATCGACAGCCACACCGCGCCTCGCACCACTGTCACGACAACTGTCGCATCCACCCCTTGCAAGCCCCTCACGGCGATCCTGCGCGGTATTCCCATCCGGGGAAATAGAGGCTATTCGGGTGGCACGTGCACGTTCTCCCCCAACAGTCAAATAGCCGCGTTAGCGTGCTGAATCATCGCGCCGGTGCTTGCCTCGGCCGCTGCTGGAGAAAGAAGCTCAGCGCCGAGTGCACGGTGCAGATGGACCGTTTCGGCCAGGGTCGCCACCATGTGCGGGGTATTGGCCAGCACACCGCGCACCAGCCGTGCCGGTCGGGCCGGTGCCGATCATGCAACCGCTGCAGCGCTCCGACTACCCTCACCAGGCGCTCAGCTGTTTCCCGTTCCGACACAACTT
>DASTBN010000812.1:0-11721 GCA_035712045.1 Pseudonocardiaceae bacterium | reverse complement strand
GACGGGCTCGACGCGTTCCTCGAGGCCGTGGAGCCGCTCGACCGCGTGCGCTTCGAGGGCCTGATGACGATGCCGCCGCTGGCCGCCGAGCCCGAGGGGTCGCGGGCGGCGTTCGCCGCGCTGCGCGAGCTCGCCGACGAGCACGACGTCCTGCTCGTCTTCGACGAGATCGCGACCGGCTTCGGCCGCACCGGTGCGCTGTTCGCCGCTGATCATGCCGGGGTCAGTCCCGATGTGATGTGCGTGGGTAAGGCGCTCACTGGTGGCTACCTCACGATGGCCGCCGCGCTGTGCACCTCGCGGGTCGCGGAGGGCATCTCCCAGGGCGCGGTCCCCATACTCGCCCACGGGCCGACATTCATGGCCAACCCGCTGGCGGCGGCGGTGGCATCGGCGTCGGTCGATTTGCTGCTCGGCCAGGATTGGCGCGCCGAGGTGCGCCGCCTCGAGGCGGGGCTGCGGGCCGGGCTGGCGTCGGCCGCTGAGTTGCCGGGAGCCTCTGATGTCCGGGTGCTGGGCGGGATCGGCGTAGTCCAGCTAGACCACGACGTCGATGTGCCCGCCGCCACTGCGGCCGCCGTGGAACGGGGCGTGTGGCTGCGCCCGTTCCGCGATCTCGTCTACACGATGCCACCCTATGTGACCGATGACGATGAGCTGGCGCGGATCGCTCAGGGTGTGCTCGCCGCCGTGGCGGCCGGCTGAGCTGGCCCGCATACCGCTGATCCAGCCACGCCCGCGAGCAACTGGTCAAGGCCGGCTTTGATGCGATCGGTGCTGAACTGGAGCTGGTGGCGCTGGTGCACGAACAGGCTGGGGCTGAGGGCGGCCAGTAGCGCGTCGGCCAGGTAGGCCGCCGTCTGCGTGTGGCCGGCCAGGTGAAGCAGCGTGATCAGGTGCATCCGGTGGGTCCGGTAGGCCCCGGTGCTGAAGCGGGCTGCCGGGCGCTGGGCCTCGGCGAGGGCGAGCAGCTTGGCGTGGGTCTCCAGCAGATCGACGTAGGCGTGCAGGAAGGCGCGGATCCGGGCCACTGGCGGGGCGCAGGGACCCAGCGGGGGCGGGCCAAAGAGGAACGCGGTCTGGAATTCGCGCTCATCATCATCGAGCAGGGCGTAGACCAAGCCGGCCCGATCCCCGAAGCGCCGGTAGACCGTGCCGACGCCGACACCGGCGAGCTCAGCCACCCGATCCATGCACAGCTCATCAGACCCGCAGGTGGCCATCATGGAGCGGGCCGCGGCGAGCACGGCGCGCCGGTTGCGCGCCGCGTCCGCGCGCTCAGTGGGGGGCTGCCCGATGAGGGGCAGCGCGCGGGCTCGCCTGTCCTGGGTCGGCGCCATGGCCGCCGCACCTCCCTGCCCCATCGTCCCGGCCGCCATCGTCGTCCGGTAAACCGGAATTCGTTCCGGTCACCGGTTGCAAGTGGAGAGTTCTCCGGTTACTGTCAGAACCGGAGGTTCTTCCGCTTGCAGGATACGCCAAAGGGGCCGCTCATGTCCGTCGCCACGCAGCCGTTCGTCGGCACGTTCGTCACCGATCCGGTGCATTCGTCATTCCAGTTCGCGCTCAAGCACATGAAGATCGCCACCTATCGCGCGTCGTTCGGCGACGTCAGCGCCCGGGTGGCCGCCGACGAGGGGGGCATCCGGCTGAACGCCACCATCCGGGTCGAGTCGATCTCGATCACCTACCCGGCGGAGTTCCGGGAGCATGTGGTCAACGGCGCCGACTTCTTCGACGCCAGTAACTACCCCGAGATCATTTTCCACTCCGATGACGTCGAGCTCGGCGATGACGGCACCCTCGTCGTCCGGGGCGAGCTGACGATCAAAGGCATCACCAGGCCCGTGGTGGCCACCGGGACTTACCAGCTTCCGGTGGAGGATCCGTTCGGCGGGATCCGCACTGCGGTGGAGCTCACCGCGACCGTTGACCGTCGTGACTGGGGCATGGACTGGCAGGCTCCGCTGCCCGGCGGTGGTGACGCTCTGGGTAACGACGTCACGCTGAGTGTGCAAGCCGAGTTCGTGAAGGAGGTCTAGCGGCGATGATCGTCCTAGGTCTGTCCGGAAGTGTGCGGCGTGGCTCGTATAACCGCCGCCTGCTGGAGGCAGCGGGGGCCGAGTTGCCCCCCGGTGCGGCCCTCCGGGTGTTCGGGGGCCTGGGGGACATCCCGCCGTACAGCGAGGACCTCACGGCGCCGGGTGCCGTGCGGGAGCTGCGGGAGGCGATCGCCACGGCGGACGCGGTGCTGATCGCTACCCCCGAGTACAACTCCTCCGTGCCCGGGCAGCTGAAAAACGCCCTGGATTGGGCGTCGCGGCCGTTCCCGGACAACTGCCTGCGGGGCAAGCCGGTCGCCGTTATGGGTGCCTCCACGGGCCTGTTCGGTGCCGTGTGGGCGCAGGCTGAGCTTCGCAAGGTGCTCCGGACGATCGGAGCGCGGGTTATCGAAGCCGAGCTGCCCATCGGTCAGGCACACGAGGCCTTCGATGACGAAGGCGGCCTTCGTGACGCCGGTTTGCGGGTGGCTCTGGCTGACCTCGTCGGCCAGTTACTGCGGCGGCCCGGCGCGCTGGCCGGGCAGGGTGTGTGACGTGCTGGCCGGAGCGGTCAGCCGGTCGCGTCGTAGGCTCACTGATCGTGGCGGTGCTCGCGGACGCAACCAAGGCCCTGAGCTGGCTGGATAACGCGGCCGAGATTCGCCGCGGCGAAGGGCTGGGGCGCGAGCTGCGGCCGCGGCAGGCGATCGAGCCGGTGATCGACCTGGCGTCCAACGACTACCTCGGTCTGTCGCGGCATCCCCGGGTGGTGGAGGGCGCGGTGTGCGCCGCCCGCACCTGGGGGGTCGGATCGACCGGTTCCCGCCTGGTCACCGGCTCCACCGAATTGCACGCTCAGCTGGAGGAGGAGCTCGCCAGTTTTTGCGGCGTTCCGGCGGCCCTGGTGTTCTCCTCGGGCTATACCGCGAACCTCGGAGCGCTGACGGCGCTGTCCGGTCCGGGCAGCCTGGTGGTGTCCGACGCCGCCAGCCACGCCTCGCTGGTGGACGCCTGCCGGTTGTCCCGGGCCCGCGTGGTGGTGACCCCGCACGGCGATGTCGCGGCCGTGGACGCGGTGCTGGCGGCCCGGTCCGAGCGACGGGCGCTGGTCGTCACCGATTCGGTGGTGAGCGTGAGCGGCGGCCTCGCGCCACTGGCCGCGATGCACGCGGTGTGCCGGCGCCGGGGAGCGGCACTACTGGCCGATGAGGCACACGCGTTCGGGGTATGCGGACCCGGGGGCCGCGGGGTGCTCGCCGCGGCGGGCCTGGCTGGCGCGCCCGATGTGGTGGCCACGGTGTCGCTGTCGAAGTCCCTGGGCGGCCAGGGTGGCGCCGTGCTGGGTTCCCGGCCAGTGATCGACCATCTGATCAACACCGCGCGCGGCTTCATCTTCGACACCGGCCTGGCACCGCCGGCCGTCGGCGGTGCGCTGGCCGCGCTGCGAGTACTGCGTGCCGACCCGGAACTGCCCGATAGGGTCCTCGCCGCTGCGGCGGCCATCGCGGCCGCGGCGGGTGCGCCTCCACCGGCGTCCGCGGTCATTTCGATTATCCTCGGCCCGCCGCAGCGCGCCTTCGATGCCTCGGCTGATTGCCTGCGCCAGGGCGTGCGGGTGGGATGCCTGCGCCCGCCGACCGTGCCCCCCGGAACTAGCCGGTTGCGGCTGACCGCTCACGCCGCGCTGACCTGCCAGGAGTTAGCGCGGGCGGCGGAGGTGCTCGCCGCGGTGCTGGCCGAGACAGCGGAGTGACGCCGCTGGTGGTGACCGGAACAGGCACCGGGGTGGGTAAGACAGTGGTGACCTCGGCCCTCGCCGCCTTCGCCGCCGCGTCGGGTCTCCGGGTGGCGGTGATGAAGGTCGCGCAGAGCGGAGTCGGCGCTGGCCAGCCGGGTGACGTGGATGAGGTGCGCCGTCTGGCGGGGTCGTCGGTGACATGCCGGGAGCTGGCCCGCTATCCCGACCCGCTGGCGCCAGCGGCGGCCGCCCGCCTGTCCGGGCTGCCCCCGGTGACGCTGGCGATCGCTACCAGGGCCGCCCAGGAGCTCGCCACGGCGCACGACCTGGTGCTGATCGAGGGCACCGGGGGATTGCTGGTACCGCTGAATGACGCTGGGGCCACTCTCGCCGACATAGCGACGGCCCTGGCCGTTCCGGTGCTCGTCGTGGTCCCCGCGGGACTGGGAACGCTCAACCACACCGCGCTTACCGTCGAAGCGCTACGCAACCGGGCCCTGAGCTGTCCCGGGATCGTGATCGGTGACTGGCCCGCTGAGCCGGACCTCGCCGCCTGGTGCAACATGACCGACCTTCCGACCATCACTGGCCTCCCGCTGCTCGGCGCACTACCGGTCGGCGCCAGCCGCCTCACCCCCGCTGAGTTCCTGGCGATGGCCCGGCGGGAACTCGGGTCTGGGCTGAAGCGGTCACAGTGGTGGCAGGGCCTATCAGCCTAGCCGAGCCCCTGACTAGTCGAGCCCCTGACTAGTCGAGGTAGTCCCGCAGGACCTGGGAGCGGGACGGGTGGCGGAGCTTGGACATGGTCTTGGATTCGATCTGGCGGATGCGCTCCCGGGTGACGCCGTAGACCTGGCCGATCTCGTCGAGGGTGCGCGGCTGACCGTCAGTGAGGCCGAATCGAAGCCGTACGACGCCGGCTTCACGCTCGGAAAGGGTGGCCAGGACTGATTGGAGCTGATCCTGGAGCAAGGTGAAGGAAACCGCGTCGACCGCGACGACGGCTTCGGAGTCCTCGATGAAGTCGCCGAGCTGGGAGTCACCCTCGTCGCCGATGGTCTGGTCTAGCGAGATGGGTTCCCGGGCGTACTGCTGGATCTCCAGCACCTTCTCCGGCGTGATATCCATCTCCTTGGCCAGTTCCTCGGGGGTGGGCTCGCGGCCCAGGTCCTGGAGCAGCTCACGCTGGATGCGGCCGAGCTTGTTGATCACCTCGACCATGTGCACCGGGATGCGGATGGTACGGGCCTGGTCGGCCATCGCCCGGGTGATGGCCTGGCGGATCCACCAAGTGGCGTAGGTGGAGAACTTGTAGCCCTTGGTGTAGTCGAACTTTTCCACCGCGCGGATCAGGCCCAGGTTGCCTTCCTGGATCAGGTCCAGGAACGCCATGCCACGGCCGGTGTAGCGCTTAGCCAGTGAGACCACCAGCCGGAGGTTGGCTTCCAGCAGGTGGTTCTTGGCGCGCTCGCCGTCGCGGACGATCCAGCGCAGGTCCCGACGCAGCTGCGGGGAGAGCTTCTCCGTGGCCTTCTCAGTGGCGGAGTCCTCGGTGCGGCGGACCCGTTCGGCGGCGTAGAGCCCGGCCTCGATGCGCTTGGCGAGTTCCACTTCCTCCTCGGCGTTGAGCAGGGCCACCTTGCCGATCTGCTTCAGATACGCGCGGACTGAATCGGCCGAGGCCGTGAGCTCGGCGTCCTTGCGGGCCTGGCGCAGCGCCTCGGATTCCTCTTCGTCCCAGACGAAGTCCTCCGCGCCAGGCCCATTGGGTGCCTCCGTTTCCTCGGGCTCCACAGCGATCTCTTCGACTTCGACCTCGACGTCGGCGAGATCCTCCAGCCCTGGCCCGCCCTCGATGTCGGGTCCGCCTTCGAGCTCGGGATCGAGACCAGGCTCCATCCCGATGCCGTCCTCCGGATTATCCGCGGGCTTGGCGGCGGTCTTGGCGCCGGTCTTGGCTGAGCCCCCAGGGGCCGCGCCGCCGCTGCGGGTCTTGGGCCGGGCTTTCGCGGCGCTGGCGCGGGCGCTCTTGGTGCGGGCGCTCGTCCCAGCGGCGCCATCCTTGGCGGCGGAACCAGCGGGAACGGCACTGAGATCGGCGTCGCTGACAGCACCGTTGCGGGCGGAGGGCTTCTTGTCGGCTGCGGCGCGACGGGATGCGGGTTCTGCGGCTGCCACGGACGGCCTTTCGGAACAGTCGGTGTTCGGGCGCGGTATGGAAGTCGGTCTGCCGTCGGCGGACCCACCGCTGGAGCTAGTGCCGGCAATCACGGCGGTGCGATCCAGCGTGCCCGGGGACGGTGCCACGTTCCAGTGTACGACTCTGCATTGTAATGATGCCGGTCCGACACCGGGGGCCCACATCGAGCACATGGCGTTGAGGCGATTACCGCACCCGGCCCTCTGCGGCGGCCGCCGCGGCACCGACAATGCCGGCGTCGTTGCGCAACGCGGCGGCCACCACGGGAGTCCGGCATTCCAGCAGCGGCAGCCACTTGTCGGCCTTCTTGCTGACCCCGCCGCCCGCGATGATCAGATCCGGCCAGATCAGGTCTTCCAGGGCCCGCAGGTAGCGGGATACCCGGGCGGTCCAATCTACCCAGGACAGGTCCTCATCGTCCCGGGCTGAGGCGGCGGCCCGGAGTTCGGCCTCGACACCGTCGATATGGAGGTGGCCCAGTTCGGTGTTGGGCACCAGATCCCCATCGACGAACAGCGCGCTGCCGATGCCGGTCCCGAAGGTGAGCAGCAGGACGACGCCGTCCTGGTCACGGCCGGCGCCGAAGCGCATCTCAGCCAGCCCCGCCGCGTCGGCGTCGTTGAGCACGACCACTGGTACCTGGCAGTACTCGGAGAACAGGCTATGCGCGTTGAGGCCTTTCCACGACGGGTCCAGGTGCGCCGCCGTGTAGGCGATGCCCCGCTTCAATACGCTGGGCAGGGTGACCCCCATCGGGCCGTGCCAGCCGAACTCACCGGTGATGGTGGCGACGACTTCCGCGACCGCCACCGGGGTGGCGGGCTGCGGGGTGAGGATGCGGACTCGCTCATTGTCCAGTGTTCCGCTGCGCAGATCCACCGTGCAGCCCTTGATGCCGGACCCGCCGACGTCCACCCCGAATCCGGGTGTCCTGGTCATCCGTGTCCCTTCTGATCGGCCGACTTCCGCATCGTGAGGCCGACTCCTCCGATTCTGACCCTAGCCCGGATTTGAGCACGGGTCGTGGCCGGATGGTTTGATGCCTGGCATGGGCCCAGATGACGGCACGGATGACCTCGGGCTGTTGCGGGCGACGGCGGTCGCGGTGGCGCGGCAGGTCGGGGACCTCGTGGTCAGGATGCGGGCCGAGGGCGCCGCGCAGGTGGGGACAAAGACAAGCGCGACCGACGTGGTCACCTCAGCTGATACCGCCGCCGAGGCGCTGGCGCGGCGGCTGCTCGCGCGGTGGCGGCCCGGTGAGGCCGTGCTGGGTGAGGAGGGGGGCGGGGCTGGCCCCGTGGCGGAGGGATTGTGCTGGGTGGTCGACCCCATCGACGGCACAGTGAATTACCTCTACGGCCTGCCCTGGTACGCGGTGTCGGTGGCGGTGCAGCGGGACGGGCAGTCACTGGCCGCCGCGGTGGGCCAGCCCGCCGCTGGGAGGATTTGGAGCGCGGCCCGGGGAGAGGGGGCTGACTGTGATGGCAGCACCCTGCGGGTCAGCGGCGCGACCGAGCTGGAACTCGCGTTGATCGGCACCGGCTTCTCGTACCTGCCGCAGCGGCGGGCCCGGCAAGCGGCCATGGTGGCAGGCATGCTGCCGAGGATCCGGGATCTGCGCCGCGCCGGGTCCGCGGCCCTGGATCTGTGCTCGGTGGCGTCGGGCTGGCTGGACGGCTTCGCTGAGCACGGGCTGCAGCGCTGGGACTGGGCGGCCGGTGCGCTGATCGCGGCGGAGGCCGGGGCGGTCGTCCGGCTGCCCGGGGACGGGTCGGATCTCGTGCTGGCCGCCGCGCCCGGCATCGCTGACGCCCTGGCGGAACTCGCCGTGCGGTGTGGCGCCGATCAGGTCTGATGACTGGCGGGTCAGCACTTCGCCTGGCGGGCCAGCCGCAAGAGTTCCGGGTTGACCCCGGTCCGGCCGAGGGCCTCGGATCCCGGCTCGGCGGCCAGGCCACCGCGCGTGGGCCCAGCCAGTTCCGGGTATCCGGACTCGGCGAGGGCCAGCAAGGCGCTGCGCGCCGCATCGTTGGGCCGCACCGCGCCGAACTTGGTGCCCAGCGCCAGGTCGATCTCCGCGCCCGGGCGATCGTCCCGGACGAGGTCAGCGCAGGGCAGCGCGAGGCTCAGCGTTCGTGCCTCGGCCTGCCCCGCAGCGCCGAAGCGGATCTCGCCGTAGCAGCGCAAGTTGAAATCGGGGTAGCGCGGATCGTTGGCTGGCCTGCTGGTGGGGGCGAACCCCAGCTGCGCCAGCGTGGCGTCGGCGACGGAGGCCGCGCCGCGTACTCCGCCGGCGTTGAGCACCTGAACTCGCGTGAGCTGCGGCGGCGCGGGTGGCACCGCGTCCAGCCCGTTGGCGGGCAGCCGCCACATCACCGCGGCGGTGACCGGCTGAGTGCGCTGGCAGCCATGCGCGGACCCGTCCAGAACCTGCCACCACACTAATGCGGCGATCCCCCCGAGGACGATGACCAGCAGCAACGCGCCCAGCGGCCGACGGGCGCGGTAATCCTCCACCCGCGCGCGCGATGAGCGCAACACAGCCACGGCCCGCCCTTCTGGCCCGCCTAGCCAGCTCCCCTGTGCCCAGGAGCGTAGGCACGGGGAGGGCCCTCGCGCAGCTGGCGAAGGCCTATCGGGTGCCCGGGTTCCCCCACTTGGCCGCCTGACACGCCGCGGGAAATCCTCGACGGTTGATGATCGGGCGGCTATTGTCGCCGCTCCGGTGGTGCCCAGGGGGCCTCACGGTTGGGCGTACCGGATCGGTACCCGCACTGCCGGCAAGTGTGACCGATATCTCGGGCACAAATCGCGGTTCTTATGCGTTTGTGCTGCGGCATGACTCGTACGACTCAGGGGTGGAATCATGGCGACCGACTACGATGCTCCGCGGCGGAGCGAGGCGGACGAGCTTGTCGAGGACTCGCTGGACGAGCTCAAGGCACGACGGAACGAGGCGCAGTCGGGATCGGTCGATGTCGACGAGTCGGAGTCTGCGGAGAACTTCGAGTTGCCTGGCGCCGACCTCTCCGGCGAGGAGCTGATCGTTCGAGTGCTGCCCAAGCAGGCCGATGAGTTCACCTGCTCGAGCTGCTTCCTCGTCCATCACCGCAGCAGGCTGGCCGAGCAACGCAATGGGCGGATGGTCTGTCGCGACTGCGCGGCCTGACTGGCGGCGGCCTGATCGGGGGAGGGGCCTGGCTAGGAGAGTTGCCTGGCGCGCAGCAGTGAGGCGAGCGTCTGCGCCTGGCGCACACTGAAGATCCAGTACGGCGTGGGGTCCGCGGGGTCGGTGACTGTGATCCGCAGCACCGGCCCTACCCAGCCGGTATGCAGCACGAAAGCCGCTGGGTCGAGGTCCGGGCCCAGCGCGCGCCGCTTCGCGTCCGGAGGGATCACCTCGACCTCTCCGAGCAGGTGGACTGGGATGTGCGCTGGTCCCACCCATAGTTCGCTGCCGCGCAGCGCGACCCGATGCCGCCCCAGCCGCCAGAGGAATACGCTGATCAACGGGATCATCAGCAGGTAGGGCAACCAGGCGCGCACTCCCGGGTATCCCATGTGCACCTCGGCGGCCAGCAAGGTGGCCACTCCGAGGCCAAGCGGCCACCACCACAACGGCACGGCCAGGCGCTCCTCGAAGGTGGGCGCCACCTCCGGCCTCTCCGGGGGCTGACGGCCAGGCACCGCATCGAGGGTAGTCTCGCCAGCCGTGTGCCCCGATGAGACCCGGGCGGAGGAACACCCTCTCGAGGTGTTGCTGACCCGGCTGGACCCGCAGGTGCCGGTGCCTGGTTACTCCCACGCCGGTGACGCCGGAGCTGATCTGGTGACGACTCGGGACCTGGTCCTGGATCCGGGGGAGCGGGCGGTGGTCGGTACCGGCATCGCGATCGCGCTACCCGCCGGTTACGCGGCGTTCGTGCATCCGAGGTCCGGGCTGGCCGCGCGCGCCGGGCTGGGCATGGTCAACGCGCCGGGCACCATCGACGCTGGTTACCGGGGTGAGCTGCGGGTGTGCCTGGTCAACCACGACCTTCGTGACCCCATAGTGTTGCGCCGGGGAGACCGCATCGCGCAGCTGGTCGTGCAACGGGTCGAGCGCGTTGGCTTCCGCGAGGTGGTCGAGTTGCCCGAGTCAGGCCGCGGCACCAGAGGCTGGGGCTCTACCGGGGGCTCCACCATCGGGCAGGACGGGATCAGACAGCAGGGAGTGTGTTAAGCCAAGTGTTTGGACGTCGCCGCAAGGCCCAGGCCCCAGCCGGGGTCCCAGCCGAGCCACCCCATCCGGCCCCACCCGGCCCTGGCCAGCCCATGCCGGACCCGGCAGCGGCAGCGTCCGGGGTGTCTGGGCCATACGATGCCGATGCCCAGCCCGACGATGAGTGGACCAGGCTGGACCTCGGCTCACTGCTGCTGCCGTTACCCGAGGGCGCACAGCTTCAGGTCGAGGTCGACCGCTCCGGCCCTGTGCGGGCGGTGCATCTGGTGACTGGTCTCGGCCGGATCACGCTCACCGCTTTCGCCGCCCCGCGTAGCGGCGGGTTATGGCGCGAGGTCGTCCCGGAACTGCTGGACAAGCTGCGTGCCGATGGGGCCAGGACCGGGCGCGCCCCCGGCGAGTGGGGTGAGGAGATCGAGGCCGCGACCGACCAGGGTGTACTGGTTTTCCTGGGGGTGGACGGGCCCCGGTGGATGCTGCGCGGGGTCGCCGCCGGCGAGCCCGGAACCGCTCAGGCGCGGATCGAGCTGCTGCGCGCGGTGGTCCGGCACACCGTGGTGGTGCGGGGCGCGGAGCCCCTTCCCGTGGGCAGCCAGCTGCCGCTGCGGCTGCCCGATTCGCTGGCGGATCAATTGCGGCAGGCCACCGCCGAGGTGGTCGACGCCACCGCTGGCGAGGGTGTGGCGGCTGGTCCGTAGGGCCCATGGGGCTGGCTGAGGGCCTGGGCACCACAGATGGGCGACATTCGGCTCGGCCGTGGCGGGAATCGTGCCGCGATCGGGTTACCCTGGCCCGTGAGGCGGGTCCGTGGAGGTACTCGCCCGTGCGCCTGGCGGAGATCGACATGGGCGGTTCGGCCCCCGGCTACTGGCGGAGACTCATCCGCCAGCTCACCAGCGACACCTCAGAGCTGGACGCCGAAGACCTCTCGCGGCGTGCCGAGGCCTCCGGCGCGCGGCGCGCCTGCGACTGCGCCTCTGGTCAGGCCGTGACCGTCCTGGGACGGCTGCGCAGCGTGGAGCATTGCCCCCGGGCGGCGGTCGCTACTCTGGAGGCGGAGCTGTTCGATGGTTCCGAGGCGATTACCCTGGTGTGGCTGGGACGGCGCCGGATACCGGGCATCGAGCCCGGCCGCACTGTGAAGGCGTCAGGGCGGATCGCCGTCCGGGATGGCCGCAAGGTGCTGTACAACCCCTACTACGAGCTGCAGCGGAGTTCATGACCGAGTCCGTACCCGAGCACGCGACTGACGGGAGCCCGGCGCGGCGTGAGCCGCGGTCCGCGCGGCACGCTCCCACGGTGCTGGAGCAGATGGGTGGCGTCGGAGGCATGGTGGCCTCCGCCGTGCCGGTGGTGGCCTTCGTCGTTCTGAACCCGTTCATCGGGTGGCAGTCGGCGATCTGGGCTTCGCTGGGGGTCGCCCTCGCGCTGGGGGTGTGGCGGCTGCTGCGCCGGGAGGCGCTGCAGCCAGCTGTATCGGGCGTCCTGGGAGTAGCCCTCTGCGCGTTCATCGCCCACT
>DASTBN010000811.1:0-3821 GCA_035712045.1 Pseudonocardiaceae bacterium | reverse complement strand
GACACGGGTGCGGAGGTCATCAAGGTCACCACCGCCGGGGAGCCCAAGATCACCAAGCGGCAGCTGGTCACAGCGGTCAAGCTCGTCGCCACTCCCTGGATCATCGACGGCCGGGGCGGGGTGGCCTTCCGGGCGGACAGCATCGTCCCAGTACTGAGCGCCTCAGCAGGCTCTTCGCGGGCTGGCATGGCGGCAGCGGCGGGTGCCTCGTGAGCGCCCCGGTGATCAGCGATGCTGCGCTGCACGAGGCCGATTACCACCGTCTCGAACAAGTGGCGCACGAGGCGGCGGAGGCGGAACGTGCCGCGTTCCTGGCCTGGCAGGACGCCTACGGCGCGTACGAGGTCGCCCGGGACGATGCCTCCGCCGCCTGGACGGCCTGGGCCAGGGACACCGTCTCGTAGCTGCCACGCCCGGCCGGGCGGGCCTGGAAAACCACCACCGGCCGGGCGCGGTGATTCCCCACTCCCCTATCGGAGAACCCGGAAACGCACGCGCGGAAGCGGAATTCTCGGCTACCAACCTTTTCCGCTTCCGCGCGGTTCACCCGCGTGAGGAGAACAGCGATGAGGATACGCACACAGAATCCCCACAATCATCAGCGCGGTCAGTGATGGCCCCGCAGACGATCGCCGTGATAATCGCGGCTGGTGGCGTGCTGGGCGTCGTCGTATGGGCGCTGGCCAAGATCGGCCACGCGCTGATCAGGATCGCGGAAGCCCTGGCCGCCGCAGCGGCGGTGTTCTTCGTCCTGTGGCTGGTCATGAAAGCCATGGGATGGGCGCTGCGTCAGACGTTCACGCACTGGCGGACCAGCCTGACCATCGTGGCGGGCCTTGCCTGGTTGCGCTGGTGGGGCTGGGAATCATTAGCGATCACCGCCGCCGCGCTCGCCGCTGCCCTGGCCGGGTGGCGGCTAGCTGACCTGCGGTCTTTCGACGCGCAGGCGGGCAGACATCTGCGGGCATGGTGGCTGCGCTGGACCATCTACGCCACCAAGCTGCCCGAGTGGCTGCACGCCTGCGGCCTGGGCATCACACCAGACAGGGCACCGGTCGTGCTGGCGCTCACTCCGCTCGGCCGTGCCCTGGGCCGCAGCCGACGGCCAGCTCCCGCCCAGTTGCCCCGGGTGCTGGGGGTGCGTTCGGGCGCATCGTGGGACATGGTCCGGGTGCGCCTGCTACCCGGCCAGAAACCCGAAGACTTCGACCAGGCCACCCGCGCGCTGGCCTGCGCCCGGGGAGTGGCCCGCTGCCAGGTCCGGGAGCTGTCCCCGAACGTGGTCTCGATCGATTTCCAGCGACGCAACCTGCTCGCCAACCCGGTGAGCTGCCCGGATCTGGCCATGCTGGCCGAGCTGCCGGGTGAGGCGGTGGATCTGCGGCGAGTCTGGGCCGGGCGCACCGAGTACGGCCAAGACTGGTACATCCCGCTCGCCGGGAGCCACACCCTGACCGCGGGTGAGACCGGGGCAGGCAAGAACTCAGTGACCTGGTGCCCGCTGGTTTCTATCGCCCCCGCGATCCGCGATGGCCTGGTACGGGTCTCGGGGATCGACCCCAAGGGCATGGAGCTGGCCTACGGGCGGGGAATCTTCCACCGCTACGCGGTCACCGGCGCCGAGGCCCTCGCGGTGCTTGATGACCTGATCGAGGCCATGCACGCGCGCAAAGCCGTCTTCGCCGGGCGAGTGCGGATGGTGCCGATCACCCGGGAACACCCCCTGGAACTGCTCGAATTCGACGAAATCGGCGCTCTGACCAAGTACACCGACCGCAAAACTCGCGAGGCGATCACCGAGCGGGTGGCGCTGCTGACCACCCAGGGCCGCGCGCTGGGATTCACCGTACGCGGCTACGTCCAGGAACCCACCAAGGACACCGTTCCCGTTCGGGACTTGTTCCCACGCCGGATCTGCCTGCGTGTCTCCGCCAAGAGCCACGTGGGGATGGTCCTCGGGGACCAGGCCTACGAGCGGGGCGCCTGGGCCAACCGGATCACCGACGCCGAGGCCGGGGTCGGGTACGTCTTCGGCGAAGGCATCCGGGAACCCCTGCGCGTCCGCGCCGGTTGGGTCCCCGACCAGGCGATCAAACATCTCGAAACCTTCATCACCGCCCCTGCTACCCAGAGCAGCCCGGTTCTGGCCTTGTCCACCACATCCACTCACGGAGGCACGGCATGACCCCCACCACTGCTGATAATGGCGTGAGCGTCGTGCGGGCGGCGGAACTACTCGCAGTCCACCTCGCCGATCATGACTTGCCTCAACCCGTGTCACTGACCGTGACAACCGGGTGGGAACGGTCGAAGGTCTCGGCGCAGCTGCGTTGCGCCACCGTGCCTGAGGTCGCGGGTGACCTACTGGCCTGGGCAATCACCCTCAGCACCATCGCCGTCCAGGCCTGGAGTCCACCCGAGGGCAATCGGGTGCACCTATCCATCGCTGCCACCCTGGCCGATCCCGCAGGCTCCGTCGAGCTAGACGTTTTCGCTGGCGCGACCGACAGCCCGAGTCTCTTCGCCGATCTCAACCCCGGCGAGCACCGCGCCGTGTCCCTGGACGAGCTGCGCGGCTGGGCCGCGTCCACCACGGCCAGCCCGGCCCCGGGAACACCCGAGACCCAGCGATGAGCCCGACCACCACCCTGCCCCCGCACACTGTCGAGGAGATCGTCAACCGGGCCGCTCGGCCAGACTTCGACCGCTGGGCCGAGCAAGTAACCCGCTGCGGGCACTGCGCCCGCCCAGTCCGGATACGCGGGCGTGTCGAACACCGCTCGCCCACCGGTAAACGGGTCACGTACTCGACCGAGTCTGAGCCGGATCGGGTCCTGCTGATCCGGTGCGGGAACCGGCGGGCGGCGGTGTGCCCGTCCTGCTCTTACGAATACGCCGGGGACATGTGGCAATTGCTCTACGCCGGTGCCGCTGGCGGCCGCAAAGGCGTCCCCGAGTCGATCCAGTCACACCCTCTGGTGTTCGCCACACTGACCGCCCCGGGTTTCGGTCCGGTGCACACCACCCGCGCCGATCGAACCGGCGGGCCCGCGCGGTGCCGCCCCACTCGCGGCTCATCACGGCTGTGCCCGCACGGGCGGCCCTCCCGGTGCACGGCGATCCACGCCGAGGACGATCCGCGACTGGGACAGCCGATCTGCCCGGACTGCTACGACTACCCCGCCCACATCGCGTTCAACTGGCACGCCCCCGAACTGTGGCGCCGGTTCACCATCGCCCTGCGCCGCACCTTGGCCCGGGCAGCGGGCCTGAGCGCGGCTGAGTTCGCCCGGCGCGCCCGGGTGTCGTTCGTGAAGGTCGCGGAGTTCCAGCGCCGTGGCGTGGTCCACTTCCACGCTCTAATCCGCCTCGATGGGCCCGGGGAGGACTACCAGCCACCACAACTCAACGTCGACGCGGCGGAGCTGGCGCGGGCGATTCGCCAGGCCGCTGCGCACGTGCGGCTCACCGTCGCGATACCCGGCGGGCCCGATCTGGTGCTGCGCTTCGGGACCCAGCTCGATACCCAGACCGTCAACGGCGGCCCAGCAGGCGAGCTGACCCCCGAACACGCCGCGCGCTATATCGCCAAATACGCCACCAAGAGCGCCGAGGACTTCGGCCTCGGCCAGCGGCGTATCACTCCCGAAGCGCTGGCGCTACTCGATGTCCCTGACCATGTCCGGCGGCTCGTCGATGCCGCGTGGCAGCTCGGTGAACACAACGCGTATGACGGGCTGCGCCGGTGGGTCCACATGCTTGGCTTTCGCGGACATTTCGCTTCGAAAAGTCGCCGTTACTCCACCACTCTCGGCGCTATC
>DASTBN010000810.1:0-8988 GCA_035712045.1 Pseudonocardiaceae bacterium | reverse complement strand
GCCATCCATCCGCGCCGCAGTGGGCTCCACACCTCTGGTGCACCTGCGCCGTCTAGCGCCTCGCGGTGTCGACATTCTCCTCAAGCTCGAATACCTCAACCCCGGCGGAAGCCATAAATCACGCGCTGCTCGGGCGATGCTCGTCGGCTTAGAGCAGCGAGGCGTGCTGATCCGCGGATCAGGTCAGACGCTGGTTGTGGCCACCGGCGGGAACCTCGGTATCTGCACGACGATCTTCGCAGCGGGCTTGTACCATGTCGTGCTGGTGGTACCTGACACCTACTCGGAGCGGCGGGTCGAGCTCTTGCGGGCATTGGGTGCGGAGGTGGTACTGGCCGAGACGGACGCGAACTCCGCTCGGCTAAGCCACACGAGCCTCGCCCTCAAGCTGCAGCGCCAGCATCCCGACTGGGTGCCGATTGATCAGTTCGTGGACCCAATGAACGCGGACGGGCACCGCTCCACTGGCCAGGAGCTGCTCCGGGCGCAAGGTGATCGCACCATTGATGTCTTCGTAGGGGGGGTGGGAAGCGGAGGCTCGATCACCGGCATCGGAGAAGTCTTGAAGGAGGCCAATCCTGCGACCGAGGTGATTGCCGTTCAACCGGCCGGCTGCGACGTCTCTGCCGACCGTTTCGTCAGCCATCCGATAGAGGGCTTGGCGGTCGGGCTCCTACCACCGGCGATGAACGTCAACATCATCGACCGGTGGATATCGGTCACGCCCGATGAGGCGCAGGCGACCGCACAGCGCTTGTTACGCGAGGAGGGTATTGCGGTTGGGTCATCGACAGGAGCCAACGTCGCCGTCGCACTCCGGTTGGCCACCGCCGCTCCTTCCGGAACCAGCATCGTCACGCTCGCGTACGATGGGTTGCAGAACTATCTCGACGGAGGTCTCCCGGTCGAGCGTGGAGTCTCGCGGTGAGCCTTGAGGCCTTCCGGCGGGTTGAGCGCGACGCATGGGAAAAAGGCGCATACGGGTACTGGGAGAGCTTCGGCCCCGTCTTCCAGCCAGTCTCGGCTCAGCTGCTGGACCGGCTGGCGTTGCGCACAGGGGACCAGGTGCTCGACGTTGCCACGGGCCCCGGCTGGGTGGCGGGTGCGGCAGCGGCCCGAGGAGCGCACGTCTTTGGTGCCGATATCTCGCGTTCGATGGTGGACCTCGCCGCCCGCTTGTATCCGGCGGCGAAGTTCATCCAGGCCGACGCCGAGGCCTTGCCGTTCGGGCAGTCGCGCTTCGACCTGTCGGTCTCGAACCTCGGGCTTTCGCACGTGGCCCGTCCGACCCGAATGGTCGCCGAGATGGTTCGCGTGACCCGAGACGGTGGGCGTGTAGTCGTCACGACTCATGACGAGCCGGACGCCACGGCCCTCGTCGGCCTCATGAACGAAGCTGTAATGGATGCTGGTGTCGAGCGCCCGCCATCTCTGCCTCAGGGTCCGTCCATCTTCCATCACGGTTTCCCGGGGAACGAGATGTTCGCCTCTCTGCTCGAAGCGGCCGGGCTGCGGGACGTCATGGTCAGCAGGATCGCCTTTTGCTACCGGACGACCACGGCCGGACTGTGGGATATCCTCTCCCGGGGCAGTACGAGTGTTGCTCTCCTGCTCGAAGCTCAGTCGCTGACGTCGCGAAGAAGACTCAAAGCGGCCTTCGCCCGGTTGGCAATGCGTTACGGGACACTTGATCAACTTGACGTCCCTATTTCGATCAAGTTCGCGGTCGGTACCCACGGATAAAGAGTCAAACCCTCGACGGCCAGAAGGATACCAAGCACTCATGGCGACTAAGATCATTCTGTACTCGATGAACTACACGGAAGGCCTCTTGCGAGAGTTGCCATACGTTAAGTTCTACGCTGAGCGAGGGTTTTCGCACCTGTCGTCGCTGCGAGAAGCCAATACCCGGATTGTCTTGATCACACCGGAGCCTCCGGAACCCTACATTATCGATTGGCACCTACGAGACCTTTTCCGGCTCGACGACGAACAACAGCGTTCTGCTCGCGACCGTCTCATCTTGCTTTCTCCGCGGTGCCGCAAGCCATTGCCGCTCGACACCCTCGTCCTGGAGGATCCAGTCCTGTCGAGCAGGCTGAAGGAAGAGGCGCAACGATCCGAAGCGGTGCTCGTCAACTTCGCGTCCTCCGCGGCGTCAGACCGGCTCGCTCAAGAACTGGATCTTGCCCTTGAAGAGGGGCCGTTCGATCTGTCGCGCCGGTGGGGTGACAAGTCGAGCAGCAAAGCACTGTTCCGCTCAGAGGATATTCCGGCGCCAAGGGGAGCGCCAGACGTCCTCACCTCGATGGAGGAAGTAGAAAGCGCGGCGCTTGCCCTGGTCACAGGAAACCCTCCGGTCGAACGCGTCATCGTCAAGCTCAACGACGCACGCTGGGGTGACGGGCTCGGGAACGTTGTAATCGATGGCAAGAAACTGCGCGATTCGAAGCAACTGTTCTCGTCGGTCGAGACCATGCTCCAGGACTGGGCGACGATCGTTGAGGAGGTCGGAGTCGGAGGCGCAATCGTCGAGGAGTACTTTCCGAAGCGAATCTGTTCACCCAGTGGACAAGCACACATCGACCGGGCTGGTGACGTGCATATTGTATCGACCCATGAGCAGTACACGGTTGTCGATCAGTACCTGGGTTGCGAGTTTCCCGCCGATGGTCAGTTTCGGCCAAGCATACACACCGCTCTGATGAAAATTGGAAAACGACTGTCGGAAAGCGGCGTCCGGGGAACGTTTGGGATTGACTTCATCGGACTTGAGGACGGCTCTTTGCTGGCGACTGAAATTAATGTACGGAAAGTTGGGCCAAGCCACGTTGTTGCGTATGCCGAGGCGGTCGTTGGTAACAAGGTCGATCCGGATGGAAATCTTAGAGTGAACGGGAATCCGGTGTATTGCAGTCATCGCCGTGTTTATCAGCCCAAGGTACTCCGAGGGCTCAGTCCCGAGGCCGCGATGAAAGAACTGGTCGACGATGGTTTGCTCTATGATCCTCAGGCGGGAAAAGGGGCCATCCTCCATATTCTCGGTGCTCTTCGGTCGGTGGGTTATGTGGACAGTACCTGTTTTGGAGGCTCACGCAGCGAAGCTGCCGATATTCGTGACAAGGTGTATTCCTCGCTCGCGCGGGCGGCGACGCGGACGGGAAATCGATGAGGATGGGGTTACAGGCGTCGAGTGCCGGGGCTCAGCTCCCGGGCGAAAGTGGACCGTTCCCGGTCTTATAGACAGTAGGTCGGGCCGCCGCTGAGAGCGGGCGGAGGGAACCGTCTTGGCGACACGCCGACGCCGGAAATCTTCGCGGCAGCAAGCACGGCCGGCCGCACCAAGATCGACCGGATCTGCGGCCGCCGTGACGTGCCCCTGCGCGAAAAGCTGCTGTGGCGCATGCTCTACGAGACAGCGTCGCGGGCGGCCGCGGTGCTCCAGCTCAATGTCGAGGATCTCGACTTCGAGAACCGCCGAGCGCCGGTCACGGTCAAGGGCGGCGACACCGAATGGATCGTCTGGGGCTGCGGCACCGCGCTGCTGCTGCCCCGCTACCTGCGCGGCCGCGAAGCCGGGTCGCTGTTCTGCTCCGAACGCCGCCCCGGCCCCGCCCGCAAGGCGACCGCCCAGGAGCGAGACATCTGCCCGGAAACCGGCCGGATACGCCTCGGGTACGACCGCGCCCGCACCCTCATCAAGCACTACACCGGCCTCGAACTCCACCAGCTCCGGCGCAGCGCCGCCACACACCTCGGCGAGAAGGCGCCGACGCCACAGTGATCATGGCCAAGACCCGCCACAAATCCATCCGCACCGCCGCCCGCTACACCAAACCGGGACTCGCCGCCACCGAACTCCTCGACTCACCACGCCGACGCGGCTGACCAGCTAGAACGTCATACCTTGCGGCATATCGGGGCTATAGGAGTAGCGGGCCGTCATCGCCTTCCTCTTCGTCGCGGCGGCGATCTACTTCTTCATCGTCCGACCGGTGAACGCGCTGGTGGAAGGCCGCAAGCGGGGCGAAGTACCCGAGGTGAGCGCCATCCCGAGGGACATCTCGCTCCTCAGGAGATCCGCGACATCCTGCGCGACCAGAACACCCGGTGGCTTGGCCAACCTCGCTGGCCAACACCCTCCACGCGCGCCGAGTTTGATCGAGCTCGGTTCGGTCGTGGAGGTGGCGCATGGATCCCGCTGATGACCTTCACCGGGCGGGTGGATACGGCCTTCGTGGTCGGATCCACCCATGTTGCCTGGATCACGAGTCGGAGTGGATCCTCCTGCCGGATAACACGGGTTTCGGAGTCACGGTGCGCATGCATGGCGGCTGACTCAGCGTACGCTACGCGTTCGCGGTGCGGGTGAGCAGGGTGGCGATCCGGTGGCGCAGGTGGGCGATTTCGTCGGTCCTCGGCTGCGCCTATCGCGGTGAGGGTGTCCTGGATCCGGCGCATCTTGGCCAGCGCGCAGGCCCGGTCGGTGTGCAGCAACCACTGCCCGGTCTCGGTGAGCCGATCAGGGCGGACCAGGCCCTGTTCGGCCAGGGTCAGGCCCTCGTCCGGTCGCCCGGCCCGGATCGCCAGCAGGGCCATGCTGTCCAGGACAAGAGCCCGCAGCGGCCAGTTCCGGCCCGCTCGGCGCAGGCCAGCGCGAAACCGAACACCCGGCGGGCCTGGTTGTAGGCGCCAGTATCGAAGCACATGTATCCTGCGGTGTCGGCCAGGGCGCCGAGCGCGGCGTGCAGCTCGGGTCGCAGCCGGTCTGGGCAGGTGGCGTCGAGGAGCCGGGCGCAGTAGCGCAGCTGGGCCATCACGGCGTCCCTGACCAGCCCGCCGCCGTAGGCGAAGTCCCAGCCCGCGAACACGCTCTCGGCGGTGCGGATCTGCTCGATGTCGCTGGCGCCGACCCGGGTGGGGCACCGGGGCGGGCTCGTCATCGTCCCCCAGCAGCGCGGCCAGCGACCCCAGGACCGGCCCTAGGATCTCCAGCGCCCCTAGGGCGCTCGCGCCGAGAGCGCGGTGGATGAACTGTTTCCGGTTTACATCCGTCAGCTTCACTGTCGCACGGCGGGTACTGACATACCCGGAAAACCCTTCCCCTCGATGTGCGGCACATGCAGCGTAACCCCGCCCGAGATCAGCAACGCACCGCCATAAAGACGCCACAAAACCGCGACACAAACGCACAGCGCCAACGCTGAGGAGAGCGGCGAGGCGCTGGGGTGACCGAAAGGGGGCCCGCGACTATTGGGAACGCAGGTAGGCGATGCGCTCTTCGAGCTGCTCCGCGGTGGCCATCGCGGTCGGCGGGCCGCCGCACGCCGTGCGGACCTCGTTGTGAATCGTCCCATGTGGCCGGCCAGTGCGGTGATGCGCCATCGCGACCAGCGTGTTGAGCTCCCGGCGCAGGGCACCGAGGCGCTCCCTGACGGTCGTGGGCCGGGCGGCCGCAGCGGTGGGTGAACCGTTCTGCTGACTCGCCCGGCTCCGCTGACTCGCCCGATCCAGCTGCTTTTCTTGGCGGCGGCGCAGCAGGGCCCGCATCTGGTCCGGCTCCAGCAAACCGGGTAAACCAAGGTAGTCCTGCTCGTCCTCGGTGGTGGCGAAGGCCGCGGTGCCGAATGACGCTCCGTCGTAGATCACCTGGTCCAACTCCGCGCTGGCGCCCAGCGCCGTGAATGCGCGTTCCTGCTCGCTGGGCTCATCTCGTCGCGCGTTGGCCCGCTCCAAGGCGTCGTCGTCCCAACCTTCTTCCTCGGCCCGCTTGGGGGCGCCGAGGACGTGATCGCGCTGCATTTCCAGCTCGCTGGCCAGCCCGAGCAGCACCGGCACGCTGGGCAGGAACACCGTTGCGGTCTCCCCCGGCCGCCGGGACCGGACGAACCGGCCCACCGCCTGGGCGAAATACAGCGGAGTGGCCGCTGAGGTCGCGTATACCCCGACCGCCAGCCGGGGTACGTCGACGCCCTCGGACACCATCCGGACCGCCACCATCCAGGGCTCCTCGGAGTCGGCGAAGGCGGCGATCCGGCCGGACGCGGTGGGGTCGTCGGAGAGCACCAGTACCGGCTCCCGGCCGGTGATCCGGAGCAGGATCGCGGCGTAGGCGCGGGCGGTGATGTGATCGGTGGCGATCACCAGGCCGGCTGCGTCGGGCAGCGCGCCGGCCCGCAGCTGGGACAGCCTGGTGTGCGCGGCGCTGATCACAGCCGGGATCCACTCCCCCGCCGGGTCTAGGGCGGTGCGCCAGGCGCGGGCGGTGTGCTCGGGGGTGAGCGGCTCCCCCAGCCGCGCCGAGTACTCATCCCCGGCGCTGGTCCGCCAGCGGGCCTCCCCGGAGTAGGCGAGGAACATCACTGGGCGGACCACGCCGTCGGCGAGCGCCTCGGAATAGCCGTAGAAGTGATCCGCGGCCGAGCGCAGCGCACCGTCGCTGTCCGGCTCGTAGCGGATGAACGGGATCGGTGAGTCGTCGCTGCGGAACGGGGTGCCGGTGAGGGCGAGTCGGCGCACCGCCGGGGTGAACGCCTCCCGCACCCCGTCACCCCAGCTCTTGGCGTCCCCGGCGTGGTGGATCTCATCGAGCACCACCAGCGTGCGGCGGGCCTCGGTCCGCACCCGGTGCAGCGTCGGATGCGTCCCGACCTGGGCGTAGGTGAGCACCACACCCTGGTAGTCACCGGAGGTGGCGCCCGCTGAGTTCCGGAACTCCGGATCCAGCGCCAGGCCCGCCTCCACGGCCGCCCCCGCCCATTGATGCTTGAGGTGCTCGGTGGGTGTGACCACGGTCACCGCGTACACGGTCCGGTCGGCCATCAGCTCCGCCGCGACCCGCAGGGCGAAGGTGGTCTTGCCGGCACCCGGTGTGGCGACCGCGAGGAAATCCCGCGGTGCCGTGGCCAGATACCGGGCCAGCGCTCTGCGCTGCCAGGCGCGCAGCGGCCGCATATACGCTCCCTTCGCCTCGCCGGGTGGCTAACACTCTCAGGATCCGATTCGCCACTCACCAGGTGGGGGTCGCGCCCCGGCGTGCCCCCACCAATAACCTGACAATCACCATGGATGCCCCTGCCCAGCCCCGCGATGACGAGCCCCGCAACGGGGAATCCCCCGCTGCGAGCGCCCCGCAGCAGGCCCGGGGCTGGCCACTGCGGCTGATCTCGCGGACCGCCGCGAAGGCGTGGCAGGACAGTTTCGTCTCGATGTCGGCCCAGGCGGCGTTCTGGATGACGCTGTCGTTACCTCCGCTGCTGCTGGGATTGCTGGGCAGCCTCGGCTTCGTCACCAGCTGGTTCGGCCCCGCCGCATTGGCGGCGGCGCAGCGTGACATCGTGCGCGTGGCCCGGGGCGTGTTCAGCCGCGACGTGGTCGATCAGATCATCGGCCCGACCGTCTCCGACATCCTCACCCGGGGCCACAGCTCCATCGTCTCGATCGGGTTCGTCATCTCGTTATGGGCCGGTTCCTCGGCGCTGGCGTCCCTGGTGGACTCCATCACCGCCGCCTACCACCAGTACGCTGTCCGTCACCCCGTGTGGCAGCGCCTGTTCGCCTTGCTGCTCTACGCGGAGGCGCTGATTGGATCGGTGCTCCTGCTCCCGGTGACCGCGCTGGGCCCGGACCCCATACCCTCCCTGCTGCCTTCCTCGATCCGGCCGACAGTGGCCCATCTGGTCAACATCTTCTACTACCCCGGGCTCGGGGTCCTGCTGATGATCGGGCTGGCCACGTTCTACTGGGCGGTGCTGCCCATCAAGCTGCCGTGGCACCGGGGGCTGCCCGGAGCCCTGCTGGCGATGATGGTGTTCCTGGTGACCAGCAGCGGGTTGCGGCTCTACATCTCCTCCATCACCAACACCGGGTATACCTACGGCGCGCTCGCCGCCCCGATCGCCTACCTGCTGTTCTGCTTCTTCATCGCGATGGCGATCGTGCTCGGTGCCGAGTTCAACAGCGCCATCGAGGAGCTCTGGCCCGCCTCCCCGACCCGGCGAGACCGCCGGCGGGGGCGGCGGATGCTGATGGCGCGCATCGCGGCGCGCGCCCACCCTGAGCCAGCGGAGGGGGAACCCCGCAAACCCCCGCCCGCGCGGGATGATCCCACCCGCCAGCGAACCGCCTGACCCACTCGGGCGAATGTGGGAAGCCCGCATTCGGGAGGCGACGGCAAGGGAGTGCCTCATGTCTTTCGACATCGCGACGTTCACTGACCAGGCTCACCGGGTGGCGGACGACGACATCGACTACACCTCCTTCAGCCGGGACCCGCTGCCCGAGGCCGCCCTGCGGACCCTGCACTACATGTCCGACATCGAGAACCACACGATCTGCTACCTGCGGGATCTGCTGGTCACGCCCTCACACCGGGACCCGGAGATCACGTCCTTCCTCACCATGTGGGCCTACGAGGAGTACTGGCACGGAGCGGTGCTGGACAAGGTGCTGGCAGCGCACGGCCGGGCGGCCGGCCCCGGCCGGATCCGGGACGTCCGGGTCAGGCAGGGCTGGAATGACCGGTTCTCACCGGTGTACCAGGCACTGGCCGCCAACCTGGTCGGTGAGGACTTCATCGCGGTGCACATGGCTTACGGCGCGATCAACGAATGGTCCACCCACGCGGGCTATGGCCGGTTGCTGGCTCAGACAGATCACCCCAAGCTAGCCACGGTGGTCGGCCGTATCCAGCGCCAGGAAAGCCGGCACGTAGCGTTCTACGCTAGTCAGGCGCGTGACCGGCTCGCGCGCTCGCGGGCGGCGCGGGTGCTGACCCGGCTCGTGCTCCGGGCCTTCTGGACTCCGGTCGGGTCGGGAATCATGCCCCCAGCCGAGACCGCGTTCGTGCTGCGCTACCTGATGGGCGGGGCGGAGGGCGCCCGGCTGATCCGGCAGATCGACGAGAAGATCGACCGGCTGCCTGGATTAGCCGACTTGAACCTGGTCAGCCGTGCTACTGCCCGTTACGGGGTAGGGCCGGACGCTGAT
>DASTBN010000809.1:0-2744 GCA_035712045.1 Pseudonocardiaceae bacterium | reverse complement strand
GATCGAGTTCGCGAGCCTGGCGCACGATTTCGCCGTCCCATAACGCGTCGCGGGCCAGGCGTGCCCGCAGCGCGGCCGCGGGGTCCACATCGCCCCAGCTGGGACGTCGCCGGCGACGGGGCCGAAGGTCTCACCGTGCGGGCTCGGCATAGCGTCAAAGATCTCTCGCGGGCTCTGGTCCAGCCACCGCTGCCGCACCGACATGCCGGCCAGCACGAGCAGTTGCGGTTGTGCTGCGGGCGTGCACCTGGACGACTACATCGAGCGGATCATCGTGGCCCGCCTGCACCAGCCCGACGCCACCAGCCGGTTCATCACACCCGCCTAGACCGGCTTCGACACCACCGCACTGCACACCGAGGCCGCCGCCATCGGCCAGCGCCTCAACGACCTCTCCACCGCGTTCGCCGAGGGTGCGATCACCCTGGCCCAGCTCCGCACGGGCACACTCCGCGCCCGGCTCACCGACATCGAGAACACCCTCACCGCCGCTGCAGCGGTTAACCCTCTGATCGGGCTCGCCGGGCAACCCAACATCGCCAGCATCTGGTACGGCACCACCCCCGACCGCTCCGACCGGCTCGACATCGGCCGCCGCCGCGCCGTCCTGGCCACACTCCTCACCGTCACCGTACTGCCCACCAGCCGGGGCAGATGCCCAGACGGCGGTTATTTCGATCCCACCGGAATCCACATCGACTGGAAAACACACTGATCCCACGCCGCATCCTTACGCGGAGAGGGTTCGGGGATAGACCCCCACCATCCGGAACGTCAGCCACCCCCGTTACCGGGCCCGGCAGCGCACCCCCGCAGGCGGGCCTCGACCCCGAGGAGGAGATCGCCGTGCCCATAACGCACCATAGGTGGGAGATCAGGATGGTGAGATCACCGCACGGGAGAGCCGTCACTGTACGTAGTCACGGATCGCTGCGGGGATTCGGGGGAAGCGGCGAGCACCCTGCCGAATGCCCGGATTTCCGGGTCCGGTCAGACCTCCGGAAGTGACTTGATCTGATCGCGTTGCGTTGCCGGCGCGGGCGGCGGGCGCGGTGGAGCCGGTGTCCGCGCCGGTGCTACCGCTGGAGGATGCGCCGGTTGAGGACGCCGCTGGGCGAGGCACTGGCCGGGGGCGGGCTGTGCCTGGGCGCGGAGCGGGCCGCGGCGCCGGTGGGGCCGCGACCCGGTGGTGAGTATGCGGGGGCGATGCTGTTGCACGCGTTTCTGGATTGGGTGGGCGCCGAGGGGGTGCTCTCGGGTGCGTGTGGTCAAGGCGTGGCGCGTTATGACGATCTGGGGTCGGGCTGGCACTGTATTTCGTGGATGACCACTTCGTGCCCTGCGAGGGCGCCAAACCGGTGGGTAGGGGGGTGGAACACCAAACGCCGCCACGCCCAGCGCGGCCGCGAGGACACCCTGGTCGCCGACTACCACGGCCGGGCGGTGTGCTTCGCCTCCGGCGAACCGGCCGGGCTGAGCTCGTCACTGCCCGGGGCACTAGCCCAGCTACGCCAGGTCCTCGGCGAGGACACGCCGATCATGCTCGGCTTCGACCGGGGCGGGTCCTACCCGGTGGTGTTCCGGGCCTGCCGAGACGCCCGCGCGGACTGGCTGACCTGGGCTGCGGCGCCCTGGCCGGGACCACCGCCACGCCGGTCCGCTCGTTCCGGGCCGGCCCCGGCGGTCGCTGCGAGACCATCGTGCTGGCCGATGAGATCGTCGAGATTCCCGGCTACGGCCGGGCCCGGCAGCTGACCCTGTTCGAGCACGGCGCGCCAGTGCTGCGGGTGCTCACCAGCGACACCACCGCCCCCGCCGCGGCACTGCTGGCCTGGCTGCGCTGCCGCTGGCGCATCGAGAACGCCTTCAAATACCTCACCGCCCACCACGGCATCGACTGGTTGTGTGACTACCACGCCGGCATCGGCCCCGACACCACCCTGGTGAAAAACCCCGCCCGGCAACACGCCACCGCCACCCTCAAGGCCGCCCAGGACGAGCTCGCCTACGCCGAACGCGCCCTCGCGCAGCTGCTGGCCTCCGACCAGCCCGCCGCCCAGAAAAACCAGGCCATCCCCGCCGCCCAGGACCGCATCACCACCGCCTGCGCCACCGTGGCCCGCGCCAAAGCCGACCGCGACACCCATCCCGCCAAGCTGCCCGCCGTGATCAACCCCGACGCCAAACGGGCCCGGCCGTACACCCGGGTCCGGGCCCTGCGGATGGTGCTGCGGCTACTCGCCTGCAACGCCGAGCACTGGCTCGCCGACCGGCTCAACGCCTACCTCCAAGACCCCGGCGAGTACCGGGCGATCACCCGCCACCCGCTCCACCAAGGCGGCCAGCTCACCTACACCCCCCAGACGATCACCGTCACCCTCGACCGGCCCGCCACCCCCCGGCTGACCCGCGCCCTGGAGCTACTCCTCCAGGAGATCAACACCACCCCACCCCGGCTCCCCGGGGATCCCCGGCCCATCACCTACCAACTCACCAACACGTGATCAACATTGAACACAGGCCTCAACCCGACTTCCGGAGGTCTGAAGCCTTTGTCGCCCATCCAATTTCCGGCATCCATGCCGGTGAGCACGGCTGCCTCGGCCAGGCAGTAGGGGTTCCAGGTTCACCGACGCAAAATCAACGCGAGAGGCGCATCAGCCCTGGTCAACGACCTACACTCAGGCCCGGAGGCCCGACTCATGGCGAAGCGGAGGGACCCGACGGCTGGTTGCCGCTGGAAA
>DASTBN010000808.1:0-10624 GCA_035712045.1 Pseudonocardiaceae bacterium | reverse complement strand
CGGTGCCGTGCTCGCGGATCGGGGTGGTGGAGGCGGCTCACCCGGTACCCGACGCCGCAGGTGAGCGGGCCGCTCGCCGGATCCTGGACCTGGTGTCGGGGCTCGGCGCGGACGACCTGGTGCTGGCGCTGATCTCCGGGGGCGGCTCGGCTCTGCTGACACTGCCGGCCGCGGGGATCACCCTGGCCGCCAAGCAGTCGGTCAGCGCCGCCCTGCTGCGCCGCGGGGCGCCGATCGAGACAATGAACCTGGTGCGCAAGCATCTGTCCGCGATCAAAGGCGGGCGGCTGGCGGCGGCCGCGTTCCCGGCGGCCACCATCGGCCTGCTGATTTCCGATGTGCCCGGCGACGATCCCGCCGTCATCGCCTCCGGGCCGACCGTGGCGGAACCGTCCACCCCGGCGCAGGCACTGGCGGCGCTCGTCGCTTGCGGCGTACCGGTCCCGCCGGAAGTGCGGGCGCATCTGGAGACCACCGCTGGCTGCCCTGGACCCGGCGACCCGCGGCTGGGCCGCGTCACCAACCACGTGATCGCCGCCCCGCAGCAGTCCCTGGAGGCCGCCGCGGTGGTGGCCCGGCGGGAGGGAGTGACTCCAGTGATCCTCAGCGATTCGCTGGAGGGCGAGTCCCGGGAAGCCGGGACTATGCTCGCCGGGATCGCCCGCCAGGTGCGCCGACACGGCCAGCCCGCCGCGCCTCCCTGCGTGCTGCTCTCCGGCGGCGAGACCACCGTGACCGTCCGGGGCAGCGGCCGCGGCGGGCCTAATGTCGAGCTGCTGCTGGCGCTGGCGCTGGCGCTGCGAGGGGCGGAGGGCGTGCACGCCATCGCCTGCGACACCGACGGCGTCGATGGGGCGGAGGATGTGGCCGGGGCGCTGGCCGGGCCCGACACCCTGCGCCGTGCCGAGGCACTCGGTGTGAACGCCGGGGCCGCGCTGGCGAACAACGACGGGCACGGCTTCTTCACGGCGCTGGGAGATCAGGTCGTGACCGGCCCCACCCTGACCAATGTCAACGACTTCCGCGCCGTCCTCATCACCTGACACCAGCTGCTGGACCTGGTCAATAGCCTCACGCCTGCCTCCGGTCGGCCGTCAGGCGATGGTGAGCGAGCCCGGCGTGATGGTCGGTGCCGTCGTCGGCGTGCGGATCGGTGTGGACGATGACCGAGGTGAGCCGCGGCACGGCGTGGATGAGCCGGTGCTCGGCGTCGACGGCGATCGCGTGCGCGCCGGTGACGCTCAGCTCGGCCGCGACGGCGATCTCGCATTCGGCGCGCAGCCGGTGACCGATCCAGCGCAGGTGCACCGCGCCGACACCGGCCACGCCCGGGGTAGCTCGCAGGGTGGCCTCGACCTGGTCGACGAGCGCGGGGTCAACCGCGTCCATGAGCCGCCGGTACACCGAGCGGGCGGCGTCTTTGAGGACCAATAGGATCGCGGCGGTGATGGCCAGGCCGACGGCGGGGTCGGCCCACCGCCAGCCGATGGCCACCCCACCGGCGCCGAGGAGCACCGCCAGCGAGGTGAACCCGTCGGTGCGGGCGTGCAGCCCGTCGGCGACCAGTGCCGCGGAACCGATCCGCCGACCGACCCGGATGCGGTAGCGCGCGACCACCTCGTTGCCGGTGAATCCCACGAGTGCCGCCGCGGCCACCGCAGGCAGGTACGAGACGTCGGCGGGGTGCAGCAGCCGCTGGATCGCCTGGTGAGCGGCGAGGATCGAGGACGCCGCGATGATCGCCACGATGACGATGCCAGCCAGATCCTCCGCACGGCCGTAGCCGTAGGTATAACACCGGGTCGCCGCCCGGCGGCCGAGCATGAACGCGACTCCCAGCGGCAGTGCGGTCAGGGCGTCGGCGACGTTATGCAGGGTGTCGCCGAGCAGCGCCACCGATCCGGACATCGCTGCCACTGCGGCCTGCAGCGCGGCGGTGAGACCGAGAGCGGCTAGCGAGATCCACAGGACGCGGATGCCGTCGCGGGAGGTCTCCATCGCGTGATCGATCTTCCCCGCGCTGTCATGTGAGTGCGGCGTGATCAGGTGCGCGAGACGATGCCACCAGCCGTGGTCGCTGCCCATGTTCCGTGCCCCTCGCGGATCAGGCGATTCCAGTGCCACTATATGTGCTCGTGTACGCACACGACAACGCCGCAACAATGACTGACAGACAGCAACCACCGAGCGCCCCGCTGATCGAAACCGCGGTGACCGCACTGCGGATGCTGGCCGATCCGACCAGGCTGCGGCTGATGTGGCTGCTGGGAACCGGTGACTACGACGTCGGCACCATGGCCGCAGCGGTGAGGGCCGCCAGGCCGTCTGTATCCCAGCACCTGACCAAGCTCAAGCTCGCCGGGCTGGTCACCACGCGGCGGGACGGTCGGCGCGTGGTCTACGCGGCACGGGGCGGGCATGTCAAACGGCTCGTCGCCGAGGTGCTGCACGCCGCCGACCACCACCTGAGCGGCCTGCCTGACCACGATTAGCGGATGCCAAACCCTTCCCGGGCGTCGTTCAGCTCGCACAACGGAGCCCGGCCCCTTAGGATTTTGCAGGTCGTTCCGGGTGACGACAAGGCGGCGATGGAGGCGTGATCGTGAGCGATAGCTGCGGGGGTTAGCCATTGTCCTCAGACGGCGGCCCGGAGCACGATAATCCCCGGCTTCAGGGTCCCGCGGTTGTTGGCCCCGCTGGCGAGCCGCTCACCCGGCTCGCCAGCGCACCGTGGGCGGGCACAGAGATCGATTCAACCCACACGCCGCTAATCTGCACCGGGATTCTCGGCCAGCCTGACCAGCTGGTTGAGGTGCGCCACCGGCTGGAGCGGTGGGCGATCGGAGCTGGCCTCGGCGCCGCCGCGGTGGCCGATCTGGTGCTGGCTAGCTACGAGGCACTGGCCAACGCCGCCGAACACGCCTATCCGCCCGCCGAGGACGGTCTTGTGGATCTGGCGGCTGCCCGCACGACCGGCGGCCGGATACTGGTGATAGTCACCGACCACGGCACGTGGCGCCCGCCGCCCGCCGATCAAGGTTTCCGCGGCCGCGGCCTCCAAATGATCATGGCGTTGAGTCATCGCGCGCAGGTCACCCCAGGTCCCCGCGGGACGACCGTCCACATGGAATGGAAGGTTTAGCGGCCTCACCACTGCGGGTACCCCACGAGTACCTAACTCGTTCGGAAGGGGTGCCCAGTGCCATGGCCATGCAACACAAGATCGCGAATGCGGCGCGAGTACTGAAGGGCAAGGTCAAGGAAGCCGCTGGAAGAGCCACGCGCAGCCCCCGGCTGGTGATCGAGGGCAAGCTGGACCAGGGCGCCGGTCGCCTCAGGCAGGCCGGCGAGAACATCAGAGACAGCGGGCGAGACATCTTTCGTCCCTAGACAACCCAGTGTTTGCCTTTAGGAATACGTTCGTTTAGCGCCAGCGGGCGATGGGTACCCAGGGGTCAGCGATTTCCGTGGAGTGGAGATTCGTCCGCGAATCGGATGACCGCGAGACACCACCCCTGAGGGAGGAACCCATGGCCGCCTCACCACAAGAAGAGAAGCGCCGGAGACCGCGCCCTGGAGTCACCGGTGCGCGCCTGGTCGGCGCCCTATTCGCCGCGCTTATTATGACACTCATCGCATCCTGCGGCGGGACCGATCAGCGAGCCGCCTTGCCCGAGGGCGCAAAGCTACTCTCCGATTCCGCCACGGCGATGCGGGCCGTGCATACGACTCATTTCACCATCTCCGCCCAGGGCGACACCCCGGGGATATCTTTACGGTTCGCCGATGGCCAGCTCACCGGGCAGGGCGCCGCGAAAGGCACCGCCAAGCTGGACCAGGGCGGTAAGATCGTCGACGAGCAATTCGTGATCACCGATAACACCCTTTACCTGCGCGGGCCAAATGGCGACTACCAGAAGCTGCCCACGTCGGTCGGAACCGCGATGTATGACCCGACCGTGATCCTCAACCCGGACCGGGGGGTCGCTGCGGTGCTGGCCAGCGGCAAGGACGTCACTACCGAGGCACGCGAGCCACTCGCCGGGGCTGACACCTACCGGCTGAAGGCAACCTTCCCGAAGGAAACACTCGCCACGCTGCTGCCCGGAATCACCGAAGACACCAAGGGCGAGGTGTGGATCTCGGCGCAGAATTCCCGGCTGGTGGAAGCCCAGTTCCGGCACGGTAAGGGCCTGGTCTCTGTCCACTTCTCCGACTACGACGCGCCCGTCACCATCAACGCCCCCGCGCCCGCCTAAAAAGCCCGCCGAGAAAGCTGAGCAGCAGGGCTCTACCGGATCAGCCGGAGAGCCCTGCTTTTTCGATCAAGCGACATGGACGACAGGGCGGTGCTCAGGGACGGGGTCGCTGCGGCGGAGGATTTCCCGGGTGACGGGAGCGATCTCGCCAGATCCGGAGAGCAGGTACCGGATCAGGTGCAGGATGGGGTTGCCCTCGGTCCAGTCGAAGTAGATGTGCGGCGGGGTGCCGGTGCGTTCCTGGATGTGCAGCAGCAGCGCGGCGATCGCGTTCGGGACCGACGGGCCGGCCACCCGCAGCACCCGGTAGCGGTCCTTGCGCAGGCCGGTGATGTGCAGCTCGGTCTCGAACTCGGAGGGGTCGGTAAGGGTGATCTCGAGGAACACGATCCGGTCCGGGTCCGGGATGTGGTGATGGGCCAGTTCCTCGATCGTCTTTTCGTGGTATTCAGCCACGTCCCCGGCGTCGGGCTCGTTGGCGACGATGCGAACAGGACCCGGCCCGGTCTCGCTGATGAGCGCCGTGGCGACCGGATCGAGGTGTACGGCGGTGACCCGGAGCTCGAAGGCCCGGATGGCCCGGGATAGGAACGAGGAGACGATGATGCCGCCGATGAAACAGCCCGCGATCTTGACGCCTTCGGGCCGCTCGATGATGTTCGCGATAGTGGTGTAGCCGAATATCGCCGTGATGAAAGCGAACACGGCGGTGGCCCGCCAGAGGGCGGCCCGGCGCACCGACAGCGTCGCGGCGAGGGCGGCGGAGGTGATCAGTACCAGCACTCCGGTGGCGTACGCGCCGCCCTGGGCGTCGACGTCGGCGTGGAACAGGATAGTCACTCCGAAGGCGACAGCGGTGAAGACTCCCACCAGGGGGCGCACCCGCCGCGCCCAGTGCGGGGCCATCCCGTAGCGCGGCAGGTACCGGGGGACGAGGTTGAGCAGCCCGGCCATCGCCGACGCGCCCGCGAACCACAGGATGGTGATTGTGCTCAGGTCATACAGGGTGCCGAAAACGGTGCCGAGCTGCTGGTGAGCCAGGTACGCCAGGGCGCGGCCGTTGGCGGGACCACCGGTTTTGAAGGCCTCCGGCGGGATCAGCACGGTGGTCACCACGCTCGTCGTGAGCAGGAACACACTCATGATCACCGCTGCGGTGGCGAGCAGCGTGCGGGTGTCGCGGATCCGGCCCTGCGGACGTTCCTCGGTGTCGGTCTCATCGCCCTGGATCAGGGGCATCACCGCCACGCCGGTCTCGAAGCCGGACAGGCCCAGCGCGAGCTTCGGGAACACCAGGGCCGCGATCGCAACCATTATCAGCGGGTTGGGATACTGGCTGATCAGCAGCCGGGACCACTGCCATACCGGCCCGGGATCGCTGGCCAGCCGCAGCGCCGATGTCACGACGATGACCAAGTTCAGCGCCAGGTACACCGCGACGAGCCCGACCGCGACGCCGATCGCCTCGCTGAAACCGGCCAGGAACACCCCGCCCAGCAACGCCAGCAGCCCCACCGTGATCGCCACGGTGTGCCCCCGGAGGATCTCGGGGACCAGCGGGTTCTCCACCAGGTGCGCCGTCGCGTCGGCCGCCGAGAGCGTCATGGTGATCATGAAATCGGTGGCTGCGAAGCCCAGCAGCACCAGCACGAGAAGTTTGCCCCGCCAGCGCGGCAGCAGCCGTTCCAGCATGGCCAGCGAGCCCTCGCCGTGCGGGCTCTTCCCGGCCACGTACCGGTAAACCGGCAACGCACCCGCCAGGGTCACCAGCACCAGCACCAGCGTCGCGACCGGGGAGAGCACCCCGGCGGCCAGCGCGGCGATCCCCGGCTGGTACCCCAGCGTGGAGAAGTAGTCGACACCCGTCAGGCACATGACTTGCCACCACCGATGCCGGTGTGGCTCACCGGACGCCGCCATCGCACCTCCCCTGCGCAACCCTGTCGTATCCGGGAGGCTGACGCAAAACACGATCACGACCACGCCGCCTCGCCGCCGCCCTGGTGTCGCCGAGTTCGACAGCGGCGCTGAGTTTCAGAGGCTGGCCGGGGGTTGTCCGAGGCGGGTCGCGGCGATAGAAACACGGTGCCCGGCCGACGTGCGGCCGGATACGGAAGGGGAGGGTCACTCGTGGCTTCGGTTCCCGAGGATCTCAAGTACACCAAAGACCACGAATGGGCGCGGCAGCGCGACGACGTCGTCGTGGTCGGCCTCACCGATCACGCGCAACGGCAGCTCGGCGATGTCGTCTACGCCGATCTGCCGAAACCCGGCACCAGTTTCGACGCGGGCGACCCTTTCGGGTCAGTGGAGTCGGTCAAGGCGGTCAGCGAGGTGTACGCCCCGGTCAGCGGTGTCGTCATCAAGGTCAACGAGGAGATCTCGGAATCTCCGGAGAACATCAACACGGACCCTTACGGCGATGGGTGGCTGATCGAGCTCCGGATGACGGACCCCGCCCAGGCGAGCGGGCTCCTCACGGCGGCCGAATACGTCGCCCAGACCCAATCGGAGGAAGACAGCTGACCGCATGAAGGGCTGGAGGGCGGGCGCAGCAGGTCACTGATTCGCAGCGGGATCGCACCTCTACCCCGGAATCCACACCTACTTCAGCGGATTGCCGCTGGGATAGAAGCGCGCCTCACCGGTCGGGCTCATCACCATCGACGTCACCTCAATGCCGAACATCGCGGCATCCAACGCAGTGATGTCCTGCGCCAGCATTCCTCGTGCCTCCGATCGCCGTGGCGGGGCAGCAGCCGCGCCGACGACCACCTACCTGCTAGGAGACCCCGCAGTACCGTGCCGGATACCTAGACCGTGATGCGCTACCTGTTCCCGATCTGACTCCGGCCACGCCCGGCCGCACGCCACGCTCCCCGCGGGAGCGGATCTTGTGTGAGTTATTCGCGGAGATCTTAGGCCTGGCCCGGGTTGGGATCGATGATGACTTTTTCGCCCTGGGCGGGCATTCCCTGCTGGCCATCCGGCTGGCCGCCCGCGTACAGGCCGTGCTGGGCGTTGAGCTGTCTATCCGGACGCTGTTCGAGGTACCTACCGTGGCTGGCCTCGCGCAACTGCTGGACACCGGCGCTCAGCGGGACGCGTTCGATGCCCTGCTGCCCCTGCGCGCGCAGGGGATACACCCACCCCTATTCTGCATCCACCCAGCCGGCGGCCTGAGCTGGTGTTACGCCGGCTTGCTCCGTCATCTAAGCCCCGACTATCCGGTCTATGGATTACAAGCACCGGCGCTAGCCCGTCCAGATACATTTCCGGACACCCTGGAAGCCATGGCCGCGGACTACGCCGCCCGCATCCGAACGATGCAACCCGCCGGGCCCTACCACTGGCTATGCTTGATTCCGTCCCCATCGGTTCCGAACCAGGCTCGGGCCCGCAGTTCACGCAGCACGACATTCTGGCACTCTTGCTGGAGATGACTGGGCATCCCTCCGCTGATATCGACCACCCGCTGAGCGTGCCCGAGGTCACCACGATCCTTCGTGACAAGAACGAGCTACTGACCGGTCTCACCGAAGAGCGCATCACGGCCTTTATCGAGATCTTCACCCGCAACGCCGCACTCAGATCGGCCTCGGCCGTGGGCCGCTTCCACGGCGATCTGCTGTATTTCCGGGCGGCACACGACACGCCAGTGAACGGATCCGCCGAAGAAACCTGGCGATCATTGGTCAGCGGGCGCATCGAAACCCACGACATCGCGTGCACCCACAACGCCATGACACAGCCAGCGCCATTGGCCCACATCGGCCAGGTACTGGCCAGCCATCTCGACGCTATCCGCGACTCGCCGGGAAATGGGCACCAATCCGTTCGATGACGAAGAGCCGCGGCGCTCCACCGGTCGGCGGTGCTCGCCATTGACCGCGAGCGGCTCCCGGCTGGTGGCCAGCACCGCCCTCGCACCAGGTTCGCAAGCGGCGGGCAAGGGAACGGTCAGCGAGCGGCAAGCCGGCTGCGGCACCGTCGGGCCAGGAGACAACAGGAGGTCGCTGTGAACCAGAACAAGGATGGAAGAGTTTCTCGGACGAGCCGTCACCGAGATGGCCCGCAGTCGACGCGGCGGCCACCACCTACCTGGGTGATCAGCTCGGCCTGTACCAGGCGCTGGCCGGTGCCGGACCGATCACCAGCCACGAGCTGGCCCGGCGCACCGGAATCCAGGAACGCTCTGCCGCGGTATCAACGGCCGACTCAGCCTGCTCTTCCCACTCCGATTTCGGAGCTCGGCGAGCCTAGCGGCGATGGCCCTGCCGGCACTGATGCCACGGCCGTCATCCTTGGGGGCCGATCACGATGACTCCGTCGGGACCCCAGGCAGTTGTGGCGAGTTCATGGTCCGGCCATACCAGCTTCTCCCAGTCCGCGAGGGATATATCGATCAGGTCCTCGGGGACCTTATTCCTCGGCACATCTTCCTGGGCGAGCAGGATGTACGGTGCGCAGGCCAGCGCGCAGGCCACCTCGCCAGGCCCGGCGTAAATGGCTTTGCTGGAGATGAACGCTTTTCCGTACTCGACGCTGTCGTAATCCTGCCCACACAGCACGATGCTCTTGACGACGTTTTTTTGATGATCTTCCAGGAGTCGTTTGACCTGCTCCGGGTCCGGGATGACCTCGCCCTGGTTGCTGATCCGCGCGTTGAACGTGCCGCAGTCCTCGATGAACAGGCTGCTGTCGTGCTCGGGGTCTTTGGCGATCGCGATGGCGAGGAACGCCCACGCGTAGGCAGGCCCCCGGACGGTGGCGTTCTTGTTCGCGCAGACGACATGGGATCCGGGCAGCGGCGGATGTCGGCGTTTTCCCTTCGCCACGTGCCCGAACAGGCGTTCAGTGGCGTCGAGCAGTGGACCGGCGCCGTAGACCGGGAAACCTTCGCTGATGCGCTTCCTCTCGTTCTCATCGAACATGGAAAGCTCACCGGAATCGAAAGGTTCACTGGAACAGAAGAGTGGGCCGAAATTGGTGCCCACTTTCGCGATATGATATCCCCACAGCGCTCCATTGAGGCCGCAGAACGACGATGCGGTGCCCATGTTGATCTGCCCAATGTTGGCGTCTGCGGTCTCGCAGCGGTCGTAGGAAACGATTCCCTCAGTTCCCTCGTCCAGC
Organism: Pseudonocardiaceae bacterium; assembly: GCA_035712045.1. Taxonomy (GTDB): domain Bacteria; phylum Actinomycetota; class Actinomycetes; order Mycobacteriales; family Pseudonocardiaceae. The sequence goes on along the minus strand of DASTBN010000808.1, from coordinate 1,229 downwards.
CCGGCCACCGCCACGGTGGCGACGGAGAGCTTCATGGTCGCTATGTAACCGGTCCCCTGACTGCCGAACATATTGTTCGGTCCCACGGGGTTCATATAACCCATGGCGTACTGTGCCATCGGGCCGATCGCGTTCTTAACCACCTCGATGAGGCGCCCGCTCGTGGTCTGGCTGGAAGCCATATCAATCACCTTCCGCGAGACCCCGCCCGGGGATCCCGACGTGACCAGGGGAAGCCGGTTAGCTGGCGCGGCAGGTAGCGATCGGCCTGCCGTAGTGCAGGTACTGGCTGCCGGTGTTGTCCACCTTCGCTTGAGCGCGTTCCTGGAACAACACAATGATGTCGGATCCGCCGAAGAGGAAGTAGCCGAACTCATCGCCCTTTAATACGGCGCTGCCTACGGTCATCGTCAGGTTGACCGATGAGACCTGGGCCATGCCCACTGGGACGATCGCGACCAGCCCGATGTCACCGAACGGTGAATCGGTGGTGTCGATGACCACAACGCCACGCGCCTGCGCGAATTCGTAGCCGCCCTCGGCGCGGTCAGGAGCGTCGAACTGCCCGCCGGCAAGATTGACCTCCAGGTACACGAGCTCCTGGATGGGATAGCACTCGCGCACGATCCCGGTCACGGGCGTGTGGAAACGATGGTAGGAGTACGGGCTGAGGAAGTAGTGCGCGAATGTCCCGTTGGCGAACGAGCTCCTGTACGCACTGCCTTCGAGGAGATCCTCGACACTCGCATAGCTGTGCGTCTTCTTGATCACGATCTCCGGGATGGTCGATTCGGCGCCGATCGGGTAGGTGGCTTTATAGGTGCAGTCCGCCGGCGCGGTGGCGACGCGGTTATTGGTCGGGCTGGTGATCGGTCGCAGGCCGGGGTTGAGCTCGCGAGCGAAGAACTGGTTGAAGGTCAGCCAGCCGCTTGGCTCGTTGGGCTTCCCATTAATCATGGAGTCCTCGACCGCGTATCTCGGGGACCGGTCGATGAACGAGTGGAGGGTGGTGTCGTTGAACGACTCGGTTGTGTCGAGGAAGCTGCCCCAGGCTCTGGCGTACTCGATGAGCCACTCGCTGAACCACGGGATGTTCTCGACGATTCGTGGTGGAGTCGATCCGACCTCCTGGTCGATTAGCCAGTAGAAGTGGCACAGGCGATCGTAGACCTCCTGCTGCCCGTCGGTACCCGCCCACGCGGGATCCTCGCTCTCCCGCGGGATCAGCC
>DASTBN010000807.1:0-10726 GCA_035712045.1 Pseudonocardiaceae bacterium | reverse complement strand
GTTGTACAGGTAAACCGGCCCGGGAAGGGCGAGCTCGACCAGCAGCATCGCCCGCGCCCGCGCCAGCCCCGCCGCGCCGCCGCCGTAGCGGGTGACGGGACGGACCACGTCGTGATTGGAGATCGTCCACGTGGGCGGCGCCGGGCTGCCCCGCACCGCCAGCAGCGAGTGCTCGATCGCGTCATGGACACTCTCAGCGTCGAAGCCCGCCTCCAGCAGCCGGAAGTTGAACCCCAGGTGCAGCTCATCGGGCCGGATGTAGCGGCCGAAGGCGACGTCGTCATTCACCCAGATCTCGCCCACCGTGACCCGGGCCGGGTACCCGTCGATCACCTTGCGGATCATCCGGTGGATGTCGTGCACGCCGTCAGCGTCGAATCGGGGATCGGCGGTATGGCCCTCGAGCAGCCCAGAGCTGATGGCGATTGGCGGCGGCATGTCCGGCAGCCCGGGTGGTTTGGCCATCCCGTGCGCGACGTCGATGCGGAAGCCGTCCGCTCCCCGGTCCAGCCAGAACCGCAGGGTCCGCTCCAGGTCGGCGGCCACTTCCGGGTTCTCCCAGTTCAGGTCCGGCTGCTCGGGGGCGAACAGATGGAGGTACCACTGCCCGCCCTCGCCCTCCGGGGAGCTCAGGCGGGTCCAGGCGGGCCCGCCGAAGGTGCTTGTCCAGTTGTTCGGCGGATCCGAACCGGCGAAGCCGGTGCCGTCCCGGAAGATGTAGCGGTTCCGCGCGGGGCTGCCCGGTGCCGCCACGGCGGCGGCCTGGAACCATTCGTGCTGGTTGGAGGTGTGGTTAGGCACCAGATCGAGGATGATCCGCAAGCCGCGCTCGTGGGCGTCGGCGAGCAGCTGGTCGAACGAGCGCAGGTCGCCGAAGACTGGGTCGACATCGCGCGGATCGGCGACGTCGTAGCCGTGGTCGACCATGGGTGAGCGGTAGAATGGGGTGAGCCACAGCGCGTCGACGCCGAGCAGTTCCAGGTAGCCCAGCCGACTGCGCACACCCTCCAGATCGCCTACCCCGTCCCCGTTCGCGTCGGCGAAGGAACGGACGTAGATCTGGTAGAAGACGGCATCGCGCCACCAGGTCTCGTCGTCGGGACCCAGGCGGCGGGGCTCAGCGCGTCGCACAAGAGACAATCCTGCCAGGAGATCCCGCTGCAATCGTCGCCCATCAGGTCAGCGAGTTGATGAGGCTGTTCGCAGCCATCTCCAGGTAGTCCCACAGCATCCGGCGGTGCGCCTCCCCGAGGCCGGCCTCATCGACCGCGACTCGCATGCAGCGCAGCCACGCGTCACGCTCGGCCGGGCCAATCCGGAATGGCATATGCCGCATCCGCAGCCGAGGATGACCCCGCGCTTGCTGATAGGTATGCGGCCCGCCCCAGTACTGCATGAGAAACAGCCGCAGGTGCTCCTCGGCGGGACCCAGGTCCTCATCTGGATAGAGCGGGCGCAGCACGTCGTCTTTCGCCACCAGCTCATAGAATCGCCCGACAATCCGGCGGAACGTCGGCTCGCCGCCGACGGATTCGTAGAAGTTCTCCGGTACAGCCACCTGCTCATCCTGCCTTGCCGGGAGGCGGGGCGGGGTTAGTGGCCTGCCTGGGCGCTGGGATCCCGGCGTCGGCGAAGGCCTCCTTGATGCCGGCCAATAACGCCCGCTGGACCGCCCACTGCCGCCCGGCCTGGACCTTGGCGGTGACCCTCAGCGTCACGCCGTCGGAGGAGATCGACTCGACTCCGAGTACCTCGGGGGGTTCCAGCACATCGGCGGCCAGCGCGCTGCCATCGGCGGTCAGCTCCGTGGCGGTGCGGCCGGCGAGTTCGGCCGAGGCCGGGATGTTCGCGTCATGCCCGATCGGCAGGTCGACCACCGCCACCGAGAAGCCCTGGCTGGAGTTGCCGACCCGGAGCACCTCACCGTTGCGGACGTACCACACGGTGCCCTTGGTGTCCCGCAAGGTGGTCACCCGCAGGCCGACCGCTTCCACGGTGCCGCTGGCCTCGCCCAGGTCGACCACATCGCCGACCCCGTACTGGTCTTCGACCAGCATGAACATCCCCGACAGGAAATCCTTGACCAGGTTCTGCGCGCCGAAGCCCAGCGCGATGCCGAGAATGCCGGCCGAGGCGAGGATCGGCCCGAGGTTGATCCCCAGCTCACCGACCACCAGGGTGCACGCCACCCCGTAGACCACGAGCGTGCTGCCCGAGCGCAGCACTGAGCCGATGGTGCGGGCTCGTTGCACCCGCCGTTTCGAGAGCAGCCCGGTGCCGCGCCAGGACTCCGGGGTGCGTTCCCGCAGCGGGCGCAGCAATCCGGGCGGGGCTCCTTCCGCGGTCACCTCACTCAGCCGGTTGATCGTCCGGTGGATCATCAGCCGGATCAGCGCCGCGAGCACCACGATGAACAGGATCCGCAGGCCCGCGCCCACCACGGTGTCCGCGTAACGGGACAGCAGATCGTTGTGCGTGAGCTGGTAAATGCGCGAGCACCAGGAGCCCTCATCGCGAGAGCAGTCAGGCGCGGCCGCCAGCAGGGCAATCATTGGCTGACCTCCTCACCCGCCGGACTGTATCCGTGGCCTGATCCGGGGCCACCCTCCACTCACCCGACACGCCTCACCCTTAGACACGTGCGCGAGAGAGGCCTTCTATGGTGGACTAGTCCCGCGAATAGGCGGAGGTGGTCGCGTGCACGAACGACAACCCAGCCCGGAGGGTCACCCAGCGGGAGCGGGCCAGCGGGCCGCCTCGCGTTCAGGAACCTCAACCGGGCTGATCGAAACTACCGTCCTCGTCACTGACGTCACCGTCCCGCCCCCAGCGGCCGGTGCCTGGGGACGTCGGCGAGTACTCCTTCTCAACGCCAGCTTCGAGCCGCTGACCGCGCTGCCGTTGCGCCGCGCCGTCGTGCTAGTGGTCTGCGGCAAGGCCGATGTCGTGCACGGAGATGCCGCCGGTCTGGTGCTGCACTCCGCGACGGCTAGCCTGCTGGCCCCCTCAGTGATCAAACTGTGCACGTTCGTGCGGGTACCGTACCGGGCGCGGGTCCCGATGACCCGGGCGGCGCTCATGCACCGGGACCGTTTCCGGTGCGGCTACTGCGGTGCCCGCGCGGAGACCATCGATCACGTGGTGCCGCGCAGCCGCGGCGGCGAGCATTGCTGGGAGAACTGCGTGGCGTGCTGCTCGTCCTGCAACCACCGTAAAGCCGACCGCCTGCTCAGCGAACTCGGCTGGAAGCTGCGGGTGGCCCCCCGGGCTCCCCGGGGGCAGCACTGGCGGCTGCTGGCGGGCGTTCCCGACGCCGACCCGCAGTGGCTGCCTTACCTCCACGACGCCGCGTAAGACGGATCTTCAATAGGGTGGATCCGTGGCAGACCTGCACGAGTTGACCGCCCTGGAACAGGCCGAAGCGGTGCGCCGGCGCGAGGTGAGCCCGGGCGAGCTCACCGAGCACTACCTGCGGCGGGTGGAGGAGCGGAACACCCAGCTGGGCGCCTTCGTCACGATCACCGCGGAGTCGGCGATGGACGCCGCCCGATCCGCCGGCCTGCTGGTGATGCGGGCTGACCCAGCGGAATTACCCCCGCTGCTCGGCGTCCCGACGGCGATCAAGGACCTCACCGCGACCGCCGGGGTGCGCACCACCTTCGGCTCGGCCGCCTACGCGCAGAACGTGCCGCAGGTGGACGACGATGTCGTCCGGTTGCTCGCCGCCGCCGGGACGATCAGCCTGGGCAAGACGAGCACTCCCGAGTTCGGGCTGTGCTGCTACACCGAGCCAGCCGGCCTGCCACCCGCCGCGACCCCGTGGGACACCAGCCGCTCAGCCGGCGGATCCTCCGGCGGGGCGGCCGCCGCCGTGGCGAGCGGGCTGGTGCCCTTCGCGCAGGGCAGCGACGGCGGGGGATCGATCCGGTGTCCCGCGGCGTCGTGCGGGCTGGTGGGGCTCAAGCCCAGCCGCGGTCGGGTGTCCCGCGGCCCGGCCCTCGGTGATGTGACTTTGCTCTCAGTGATAGGGCCGCTGGCCCGCACCGTCAGGGACGCCGCCGCGCTCCTCGACGCCATGGCGGTGCTCTGCCCCGCTGAGCCGGTGATCGCGCCGCCGCTGCCGGCCGGGGAGAGCTTCCTCCAGCACGCCCGCCGGGAACCCATGCGGTTACGGATCGGGCGTTACACCGATTTTCCGTTACCCGAGGCCGAGCTGGCGCCGGAATGCCGTCAGGCATGGGAGGACACCGCGACCCTGCTGGGTGAGTTAGGACACGAGGTGATAGACACCACCTCGCCATTCAGTGGCGACATGCTGGCGCCATTCGAGCTGCTCTGGTCAGCGGGCGCGGCGTCAGCGCCGGTGCCAGACGAAGCCCGCGACGCGTTGCTGCCGCTGACGCGGTGGCTGCGCGAGCGGGGGGACACGGTCAGCGGGCCGGCGCTGCTGCAGGCGATGGGGCAGCTCCAGGCGGCGGCCCGGGCGGCGATCGTGGCGCACGCGGAGTTTGACGCGGTACTCACCCCCATTATGACGCGGCTTCCACCGCCGATCGGGTGGTTCAGCTCGGTCGCTCCGCCGGAGAATTTCGAACGGCAGAAACGATTCCTCCCGTACGCCGCGCCTTACAACGTGACCGGCCAGCCCGCCATCTCACTGCCCATGCACTGGACCGATGCCGGGTTCCCGGTCGGGATCCAGCTGGCGGGCCGGCCGCGCGGGGACGCGGCGCTGCTCGCGCTGGCTGGCCAGCTCGAGCGCGCCCGGCCATGGGCACACCGCCGACCGCCCACCTGGTGAGCAAGCCAAAGGCCCCGGTCAGCTACCGTGATCTCGTGACCTCGCTGGAGATTATCCTCGTTCTCGCGGGTGTTCCGCTGGCCATCATGGCCCTTCTAGGGCTGCTGACGCTGCGGAGCACCTTCGCGCGGCCGCGCCGCTACCGGCCCGGCGACGCGTGGGATTACCCCGCGGTGTTGTGGACAGCACATCCTGAGGCAATGCGCGGCGGGACCGCACACCACACCAGTAGCCCCAGATCCGGCGGATCCCGTGGAGGTGCCCATGGCAACTGGTAACGATCAGCACCCCGCGCGGCGCGACCATTCCCCGGCTGACGGGTACCAGCCGGACCTCGCGCCAGGCGAGGCTGTCGTCGGCACCGGGCGGATCTCGGCGGCGCGCCAGCTCAAGCCGATGCTGCCGATGCTGCCCTTCAGCCGCTCGCAGCTGGCGAATCTCGATGACGAACTGGTCCGGGCCAGCCGTGCGGCGAGCGTGCACTTCGGGATCTATCTCGGCGACCTCGGCCCCGACACCCGGACCCGGGCTGAGGAACTCCACGACTCGCTGGGGGACTGGGCTGATGACGCGGTACTGGTCGCCGTGTCACCTGGCCAGCGGGTGGTCGAGGTGGTCACTGGGTGCCGGGCCGCGAATCGCCTGCCCGACCGGGGGTGCAAGCTGGCGGTGGAGAGCATGGTTTCCTCGTTCAAAGACGGGGATCTCGCGGGTGGCCTGAGTTCCGGGCTGCGGATGCTGGCGGACCATACGGACTCGTAAGGCCCGCGTCACAGCCGCGGGCCGCCAGCGCCCGCACCACACCCGCCCGGCCCTCGGACACCAGCCGCCGCAGCGCCGGTGGGTGCTCGTCGTTCTCCAGCCAGAACCCCGCCGCGTCCGCGCAGCGCTGCTCGACGACCCACGACGGGAACAGCCCCAGCACGCAGGACTGCGCGCGCTCGGAGGTCCGGCGGGCCCAGACCTCGGCGATCTCGGCGAAGTACCGGTCCAGGTAGGGCACCAGGAGCTGGCGCTGCGCGGGATGGTTGAAGCCCGCGATGATCGCTTCGCTGATGGCGTTGGGCAGCTCGTCGTCATGCATCGCCCGCTGCCAGGCGCGTTCCTTGTCCGCCGGAGTGGGCAGCAGCGCCCGGGTTCGCTCGGCTTGGCGTTGCCCGGTCGCGGTGGGATCACGGTCCTGCTCAGCGCTGATCTCAGCCTCACCGACGACACCGTGCGCCGTGAGAGCCTGGAGCAGCCGCCAGCGCAGGTCGGTGTCCACCGCCAGTCCCTGCGGCACGCCGTCCCCGCTCAGCCACCCCGCCAGGGCGTCCAGTTCTGGTTTACCCAGCAGCGCCATGGTCAGCGCGTTCACCAGCGCGAGCTGATGATCGGAGCCCGCTTGCGCGGTGCTGATCAGCGTCATCAGCGTGCCGGTGAACTTAGGCCACCCTTCCTCACTAGCCCACGCGGGATCGGCGTACGACGACAGCGCTACCTGCGCCTGCGCCAGCAGCCGCTGCACGACGCCCACCTCTGTTTCGCCGGGCAGCCCGCTGAGCACCACCCCGACGAAGTCCCGGGCCTTGAACTCGGCTTCGCGGGTCATCTCCCACGCCGCCGACCAGCACAGTGACCGGGGCAGCGACTCGGTGATGTCGCCGATCCGGTCCACCAGCGTGGCTAGCGAGGTCTCATCGAGCCGCATCGCGCAATACGTCAGATCATCGTCGTTGACGAGCACGAGCCGACCCGCTGGCACCCCGATGAGTTCGGGAACCTCGGTGCGCTCCGCGCTGACGTCGAGTTCCACCCGGTGGGCGCGCACCAGCGCGCCTGCGGAGCCGCCGGGGGAGTCGTAGACGCCCACCGCGAGGCGGTGCGTGCGCAGCTCGCCCGCCCCGGGCCGGGCGCCGCCCTGCAGCACCGCGAACGAGGAGAACGTGCCATCGCCATTAAGGGTGAACTCCGGCCGTAACGTGTTGAGCCCGGTGGTCTCCAGCCACTGCGCGCTCCACCCGGACAGGTCACGCCCCGAGGCTTCCTCCAGCGCGGCCAGCAGGTCAGCGAGGGCCGCGTTGCCCCAGGCGTGCCGGGTGAAGTAGATCCGCAGACCGGCGAGGAACTCCTCCAGCCCCACGTAGGCGACCAGCTGCCGCAGCACGCTGGCGCCCTTGGCGTAGGTGATGCCATCGAAGTTCACCTCGACGGCCTGCACATCCGGGATCTCGCAGGCGATCGGGTGGGTGGAGGGCAGCTGATCTTGCCGGTAGGCCCAGGACTTCTCCACGGTGGCGAACGTGGTCCAGGCGGCGGTGTACTCGGTGGCCTGCGCCTGGCAGAGCACCGAGGCCCACGTCGCGAACGACTCGTTCAGCCACAGGTCATCCCACCAGCGCATGGTCACCAGGTCGCCGAACCACATGTGCGCCATCTCGTGCAGCACTGTCTCGCAGCGCCGCTCGTACAGGTAGCGGGTGACCCGGCTGCGGAAGACGTAGTCCTCCAGGAAGGTCACGCACCCCGCGTTCTCCATCGCCCCGGCGTTGAATTCGGGCACGAAACACTGGTCGTACTTTTCAAACGGGTAACGCACCCCGAAAGCGTTGTGGTAGAAACCGAAACCTTGCTTGGTCTCGGTGAACAGGCGGCTGGCGTCCATGTGCTCGGCCAGCGATGCGCGGCAGTAGATGCCCAGCGGGATGGTGCCCTCGCTGTCGGTGTACTCGTCGGCCCAGTGCACGTAGGGACCAGCGACCAGTGCCACGATATAGGGGCTGATCCGGGCGCTGTCAGCGAAAACGTGGCGGATCGTCCCGCCCTCCAGCTGCTCGGTGCTCTCGCATGGCGCGTTGGAGATCACCACCCAGCCGACGGGGGCGATGACGCGGATGCGATGGACGGCCTTGAGGTCCGGCTGGTCGAAGCAGGCGTACATCCGCTTCGCGTCCGCGGTCTCGAACTGGCTGTACAGGTACACACCGCCATCGACCGGATCGGTGAAACGGTGCAGTCCCTCCCCGGTGTTCATATACCGGCCATCAGCCTCGACGACGAGCTCGTTGTCGGCGGACAACCCGGGCAGCGCGATCCCATCCGCTTCGTCGTACCCGGTGAGGTCAAGAGCGGCCCCGTTGAGGGTCGCGGAGCTGACGCTCGCGGCGACCAGATCGATCCAGCTGGACGCGCCTGGGGTAGCGCAGCGGAAGCGGACCGTGGTGGTGCCGCGGAAGGTGTCCTCACCCGGCGCGCCCGCGCCGTCTGTGAGATCAAGCTCGACGATGTAGGAGTCGACGTCGAGCAGCGCGGCGCGCTCGCGTGCCCGCTGCTGGGTGAGGTTCGGGACGGCCACAGATTCACCTCGGGTGTCAGATCACGTGTCTGTGGGCATCCAAGCACGCGGGTGGATCCGCCCGCAGGGGAGTTAGTGCCAGGGAAGAGGCGACCACTCGGACGGGTTGTACCAGCTGACGAGGAACGGAGAGTGAGATGACCGTAACCGCCGGCCACCGGACCCAGCCCGCGCGAGTGGATGTCTACTTCGACCCGAGATGCCCGTGGGCGTGGATCACCTCCCGCTGGATCCTCGAGGTCGCCTCGGTGCGGGATGTCGACGTGCACTTCCGGGTGATGAGTCTGTCGATTCTCAACGAGAATCGTGAGGTCAGCAAGAGCTATCAAAAGACGATGGATCAGGCATGGGGACCGGTCCGGGTATGTATCGCCGCAGCCCGCGAACATGGCGAGAAGATACTGGAGCCGCTCTACACGGCGATGGGGCGGCGGATCCACAACGAGGACAACAAGAACCTCGACGAGGTGATCGCCGAATCCCTGGCCGAGGTGGGCCTGCCCGCCGATCTCGCCTCGGCCGCGCACTCCACCGACTACGACGAGGAGCTGCGGGCCAGCCACAGCGCCGGCATGGATCCGGTTGGCCTGGACGTCGGTACGCCGACGATTCACATCGACGGGGTGGCGTTTTTCGGGCCAGTAATGTCCCGGATTCCCCGCGGTGAGGAGGCGGGCAAGATCTTCGACGGCGCCCTGCTGCTGGCCCGCTATCCCCACTTCTTCGAGGTGAAACGCACCCGCCACGAAAAGCCCGATTTTTCGTAACCTGGAAGACAGGCCTGCGGAGGCCGGACGGCTGACCTGCGCTGAGCTGCTGGTTTGTTCTCGTTGTGTCCTGTTATGTCCCAGCATGACTTGACGTTTGACGGCCTGCACACGGCCTGATCTTGGCTCTTGGTCCTGGCATGACGGCCTGCGGCGCGATGGAGGGAGACCCTGCGATTAACAGATGCAGGCAGACGCCTGATCGCATCGCGCGATGTGGGCATGGGGTGTTCGCTGGGTGGTGTCAGAGTGCAGCAGCGTGGTGCTCGTTGCGGTCAGAACTGCGGTCACGCGGCGACAGCCCGGCGCCCTACCACCCAGGTTGAGGCCCTTGACCCCAGAAGCACGCAACCCCTCACTCCGACCCTCGATCTGCGTCGTGATCCGGATTTGCGTGGTGCTGCTGGTGCCAGGTGTCGCCTGCATTCCGACAGTCTGCGGCGAGGTTGGATTGCTAACCTCGCAAATGCGTCACGAACTGCGCGCATGGCATGGTTGTGGCGATCAAGTAATCGGTCACTGGATTGGTTGCTGCGTCAGGATCCAGCTTCTGCGGGTCGTAGCCAGTAGCTATGGCGCATGCGTCGCGCTGGGTGATCTTATGCGTGGGAGGAGCAGATTTTTAGCCGTCGGTGTCAGACGCCTCTTGCTGGGGTCTACTACACTCGTGAGATCGTGGAGATTGGGGGGTCGCGCCAGCCAGTTGGTCCTGCAGGGTCGCGTGCCGGAACTGGTAGACGCCTCCGATAGTCCGCAGCACACCCCGCTGCCGGGCGTCTTCGAGGAAGGACATAAGGCTGACGGCGGGCACATGACCGGCAATTTTGAGTTGACGCCAAGCCAGAATGGTTGTGGTGCTTCGAAGGAGGGTGAACACTAGAGCGAGCCATATAAGCCCAATGTACACGAGCCCGAACCAGCTTCTGAGCTCGCGTGGCCCGCCCGAGAACCCGAACAGGAACAGATATGGGGGAACTGTCACGATTTCCAATAGGAGTCCGGCGGCTTGGTCGTTTCTCCAGATCTCACGGGGGCACAGTGAGCGGTCCTCGCCGATGCCATCTTCAATGAGTGCGAACACGATTCCGCCCGCGAGGGCGAACATGAGCACACCCGCGAGCCTGAACACCCAATTCTCCTGAGACCCGGGCGCAAGCCCGACCGCGAGCACGAGCACAAGCCCGCCGATCAACGCTTGCCTTAAAGCCTGTCGTGAGATGACAGCCCGCCAGCCCCCAGTCCGGATCCGTCGAGGCTTAAAGCTCTTGCGAATGTACGCGAGCCTTCCCGATGCGAACTTGTCCTGGAGTGTTCCCCAGATCCCAAAGGCCCAAAACGCGAACCCGGCTGTGAGCCCTACTATGAGCCCGAGCAAGCACCCGAGCAAGAGCCAGAGCGCCACGGATGTCATTACGCGCTTAATTATGAGCGCTATCACCGGTCCTAGTACGGCTCCACACGCAAGTCCGTATACCAACCCATACTTGAGATCGTGCTTGAGTCCAGTGGTGACGATCCGGGGCATGGCGGAGGCCCATCGGGGGATCTCCCACCAGGCGAGGTCGCGGGTGTGGTCCTGGTTCATGCGCTGGGCGAGAAAGGCTAGCGCCTGGCGCGCTTGGGTCTCGCTGTAACGGGGTGGTCTGCCTGGGCGGGGGGTGTAGGCGGCGGGCAGGACACGGCTGATCAGGTGCTGCTCGATGTGTTCGGCGGTGCTGTGGTGGGTGGGATCGAGCAGGTCACCAAGGTCGTCGTCGGCGTGGTACGTGTCGCGGAGCAGGGTGAGGGCTAGGGGGGTGGACAGCCCACGGGTCAGCGGACTTT
>DASTBN010000806.1:0-2282 GCA_035712045.1 Pseudonocardiaceae bacterium | reverse complement strand
TGGGACGGGAACAGCCGGTCATAGCTGGCCAGGCTCATCTGCCCGCGCAGCGCCATCGCCTCCCGCAACAGCCCGGTACCTAGCCGCGCTTGGTTGCCAGGACGTTGACGGCGGTCTTGAGTTTCCGGGCTGAGTTTCTGGTTTCGGGCTGGTTGCCGGGCTGTCATGCCACGATGGGCAATCGGGAGTCGGCGAGCCGGTTGTCGATGTGGCGGTCGATTATGCGCAGGGCTGCGCCGATGACTGGTGGCGCGGGGGGCTGGCCGGCGGCCAGGAGCGGGCGGAGCAGGCGGTCGTGGACCTTGGTGTAGAAGATCGCGAACTTCAGGCCGTCTGGGGTGAGGGTGTAGAGGTTGCGGTGCGGGAACCGGGTGATCAGGCCGTTGCGGGCCAGGCGGGCGAGGTCGTAGCTGGCCTGGTTGGTGGTGTAGGGGGTGCCGAGCAGGCCGGTCATCAAGGCGCGCAGGCTCTTGTTGGTGATGCCGGTGACGGCGCACAGCGTGTTTGCGAGGGCGCCGGCCAGGGCCATGACTCGAGGGTCGCCGAACCGTAGTCCTGGGGCCCTCCGGCCATCCTCGGTGAGGGTGGGCTGCGATATCCGCGCAAAGGCTGGACTATCGAAGACACATCCCTGGCCGACTTTTTCAGTTTCCAGCAGCTCGGTGTTGATCGCACGTGCCCGGGCCTGCAGGTCGGGGAGGTTGTGCAGGCGGCGGGCGCAGGCGAGGTCGTCGGGTGAGTTCACCACGGTCTCGATCCGAAGCGCCCGGCCGTCTTTGAGGTACTGCTTGACGCGGGAGTGCCGCCAGAAGGCGTTGATGGTGACGCCCTGGTTGTTGCGGTCGATCGCGGTCTTGAACACCCCGCCGGCGGGATCTTTGGCTTTGCGGCCCCGGGGTGAGCGCTTGAACAGCAACTCGACGTGCTCGGGGCGGCCAAGGTCGAGGTTGTCGGCCACCAGTGCCTCGAAGAATGCCCGCGCGTAGCGGGGCGCGCGGAACACCAGGGTGCGGGAGACCTCGATCTGGCGCATCGACAATTCCCACCAGTAGCCGGCCGCCCGGTCAGCGGCGGTCAGCGGCAGCGGAAGCCGCGACATCCACCGCTCGAAGAAGGCCGTGATGGCCTCCGGCCCGAGCCGGTCGCAGATAGCCTGCAACATCGCCGGGTCCTCACACGAGGCGAACCCGTTGGATAGCTCGGTGAAGCCGAGCCCGGCTTGTGCCAGCTGGCGCTTGGCCCACTCATGGCCGTTGAGCCACACCTTGACCGGATACGGGAAGTAGGCGCAGACCTTGATGAACGCCGGGCCGAATCCCTCGTCCCAGACGTAGAAGTAGTAACAGGTCACCCGGCGCTCGGCCATGGCGAAGGAAAACTGCGGTGGACGGGCTGGATCGGTGTCGCGTTTGCGCGCGTCCCACACGTGCTGGAACTCCTGCGCCCAGCCGATCGCCGCCACCCGGGACCCGCCCGCGTGTGCAGCGCGCTCCAGCAGCGGGCGCATCACGTCGATCTTCCGCGCTCCCTTCTTGAACTTGACCATGGGGACGTCGTTCATCTCCGCGAACCGCGCCACCGCCTGGCGGAAACGGGTGCCTATCTGCTCCAATACCGCCGGGGAAGCGATCCGCATCCCCAGATGGCCATGCAGGAACGCGATGACCTGGCCGCCGACCTGAAGCACCGGCACATAACCATTTAGATAGATCCGGTCCAAACACTCGATGTCCAGCACCGTGTGACCATCCAGCAGCTCTGGCACCGTGACCACATGCGACATGACAACCGCCCCGCCAAGCCAGCATTTGCGTCCCAGCCTGGACCCAGCGGCAGCGCTGAGCAGGCGGAACCGTCAACCTCGGCGGTCAGAGGCGAAGCCTCGCTGGTGTCCTGCGTCTTAAATTCCACTGGTTAGTGTTGCTCGTTTACGAGGTACGTGGCCCGAGCTTGGCGAGGTAATCGGCGAGGGAGCTCAATAACTCGTCGGCGGTCTTGGTCCAGGTGAATGGCCGGGGGTTGTCGTTCCAGGTGGCGATCCAGTCCCTGATGTCGTTCTCCAGGGCTTGCACGGAGGTGTGGACGCCGCGGCGGATCAGCTTGTCGGTCAGCAGGCCGAACCACCGCTCGACCTGGTTCATCCAGGACGAGCCGGTCGGGGTGAAGTGGACGTGGAAGCGCGGGTGCCGGGCGAGCCAGGTCTTGATCTCGGCGGTGTTGTGGGTGGCGTAGTTGCCGCACACCAGGTGCACGCCGAGTTCAGTGGGCACGGCCTTGTCGAT
>DASTBN010000805.1:0-3259 GCA_035712045.1 Pseudonocardiaceae bacterium | reverse complement strand
GCAGTTCATCATAGTTGCTGTACAGATCCCGGCCGCCGTAGCTGACCACGCCGGTGTTCGCGGGGCGGAAGCCGGTCAGCGCGCGCAGCAAGGTCGACTTGCCCGCGCCACTGGGCCCCACCACCGCCAGCAGGCTCCGGGCGTCCAGCGCAAAACTGACCTCATCCAGCAGCCGCTTACCCTGGGGGGTCGTCACCACCAGATCCCGGGCCTCGAAACCCACATCGCCGGTGTCGACGTAGGTCACCAGTCGGTCCCCGACGAGCTGAAGCAGGGAGCGGCCGATGCCGATCACCGAGTCGGGTTCCACCGCGCTCGGCTGGGTGATCCGCTGCCCGCTGAGGTAGGTGCCGTTGGCGCTGTCGAGGTCCACGATCTGCCATCGGCCCCCGATCTGGTGCAGCACAGCGTGCTGGCGGGAGACCAGCAGGTCATCGAGCACGACGTCGTTGTCCGGCGATCGCCCGACCCGCAGGCGCGCGCCGCTGACCTGCCGGTCCCCCGTCACCTGAGCGTGAGTGATCGACTTGCCGGGGGAAAACGCCATGGGGTGCTCGTCGATCGGGGCCAGCGTGAGCTCCACTCCCGCTCCCGCCTTCGACCCGCCGAGCCGGACCACGATCGGGGCCCGGATAACCAGTTTGTCGTGCGGGACTCCGCTGACAAAGATCCCGTTGCGGCTGTGATCGGTCAGTAACCAGCCCGCCGGTGACCATTCGACCACCGCGTGCCGACGTGAGATGTACATGTCGTCGATGCGCACGTCGGCGTCGCCGTCGCGGCCGATCGTCAGCGATTCCCCCGGGGACACCACCCAGCGGCGGGAATCCACCCGCACCTCCAGCGACGACCGCCCGGCCGCAGGTCCCGCGTTCATCTCACCCCCACGCCGCCGACTTCCGCGCCCGGCGATGGGCCTGACGTTAACCCCCTGCGCGGTGGCCTGTGAACCGGCCCTCAGCATCGTCCCGACCGACACGCTGGACATCAACGATCAGACACGCCGCGCTACCAGCGCCTCTGACAGCTTTCACCCATGTGGAGTAGTTGGGATAACGTTACCATAACGGTAATATACAAGGAGTCGCACACTAGCTACCTGAAGCGGTGGGAAGGACCGTTTGTGCCCTTTCGGGGGAAAGGGAAGGTCACTCACAACTTAGCCCACGCTGGCGCACGGCTGCGCCCGCGCGATGGCGCGCGGACACGACAGCAGGAGGGGGAGAACGATGCTCGCTCGCCGAGCTCGAATCGGGGCAGCCCTGGCCACCTTGAGCGTCGCGACCCTAGCAGCCACGGTCAGCGCGGCGGCACCCGGGTCAGCGCAGACGGCGCTCGTGGCGCACTCGATCCCGGTGGCACTGATCACCGGCGCGCGATCCATCAACACCACCGAGGCGCGCTACGACGTCAAGGGCACCGACCTCGGGATCATGTGGACCGATGAGCAGGGCCATGTCCTGGCCGCCTTCGGGGACACCTTCGGGGCGGGCTGGACCGGTATCAGCGCCGGGTTCGCCAAACCGGCCACGATCGGCTGGCGCTCGAACACCCTGGCCCGCAGCGCGGACCGCAACCCGGGCGACGGCATGTCCTTCGACGATTTCGTCACCGACCGTCCCGGTCACGCCAAAGAGCTGCTGCCCTCGCTCAAGCGCAATGGCGTCGAGATGACCAAGATCCCCACCGGCGGGATCAACGTCAACGGCCGCAATTACCTGTCCTACATGTCGATCCGCAAGTTCACCAAACCCGGGCACTGGATTACGAACTATAACGGCGTCGCCTACTCCGACGACGGCGGCCAGACCTGGACCGAGGTCCCGGACACCCGGCGGATGAACACCCCTGCCCTGGACGACAAGTTCCAGATGATCGCCTACAGCAGCGGCGGGGGAGTCGTCTACGCCTTCGGCACCCCGAACGGCCGTTTCGGCGACGCCTACCTCGCCCGGGTACCCGAGCAGCGGATACTCGACAACTCCGCCTATGAGTACTGGACTGGCAAAGGCTGGGAGCGCGGGAGCAGCGCGATCGCCGCGCCCATCGTCACCGGGCCGGTCGGTGAGCTGTCCATCCGTTACGACAGGACCCTGAACAGCTGGGAAATGATGTACCTGGATGAGGCGGCGGAGGCGATCGTGTTCCGGCTCGCGCCGAACCCGACCGGCCCGTGGAGCGCCCCGATTCAGGTCGCCAACGCCACCGAGTACCCGGACCTCTACGGCGGCTTCCTGCACCCGGACTCCGACGGGCTCAACCTGTACTTCACCATGACCCAGTACAAGAAATACAACGTCATGATCATGCACACCACGATACCGGCCGCCGTGATTCGCAACGTCGTCAAACGCTGAATCAGCTGGTCAGCACCCCTGTGGCGACGGCGGCGCGGAGCGCATCGCGCCAGTGCCTCGGCTCAGCCAAGCCGGCGGCGGCCCATGTGGCGGTGTCCAGGATCGAGTTCGCCGGGCGTGGAGCGGACCGGGGAAAATCCTCGGTGCGGCAGGGCCGCACCCGGCCCGGATCCGCGCCAATCTCCGCGAATACCGCCCTGGCCAGGCCGTACCAGGTGGTAGCCCCGGAGTTGACGCAGTGCAGCACTCCCACCGGCACTTCCCCCGCAGCCAGCGTGAGCGCGATCAAGCCGTCGGCCAGATCCGCGCTCCAGGTCGGGCTACCATGCTGGTCATCGACCACCCGCAGGGTCTCCCGCTCCCCCGCCAGCCGGGCGATGGTGCGGACGAAATTAGCGCCATGGGCTCCGTAGAGCCACGCGGTCCGCACCACGTGCGCGGAAGCGCTCGAGGACAGCACGGCCCGTTCCCCCGCCAGTTTGGTGCGGCCGTACACGGTGCGCGGTGCGGCCGGGCCATCGGCCGGATTGGGCCCGGTGGCGTCACCCGCGAAAACGTAGTCGGTCGAGACGTGCACGAGATGGGCCCGATGGGCCAGGCAGGCCGCGGCCAGGTTCGCCGGGCCCTCCGCGTTGACGGCGTGGGCCCGCGCGGCCCCCGCGCCCTCAGCGGCGTCCACTGCGGTGTACGCGGCCGTGTTGATCACCACCAGCCGACCGCCCCGGGCCGCCACGCTGACATGATCGAAGACCGCCGCGGGATCGGTGACATCGAGCTCAGCGGAGCCCAGCGCGTGAATCCGGGGTATCCCGGCGCGGGTGGCGGCCGCCACCACATCCCGGCCGAGCTGGCCGCGGGCCCCGGTGATCAGCAGCGACAGATCGGGCGTCATGCCGTCTTCA
>DASTBN010000804.1:0-14970 GCA_035712045.1 Pseudonocardiaceae bacterium | reverse complement strand
GGTGCCGGTCGAAGAGGCTCGCCGACTGGTGGAACTCGCGCGGAGCCAGTTACCGCCAGCCACCCGCGCTGAGCTAGAGCATCCCGTGGACGTAAGCCAGTATGGTCTTGGTGTCATTCCTCCCGAAAGTGGGGACGCTGACAGGTAGGTCGTCACTGTCCATCATGAGGAGGAGATATAAATGGCTTCTGGTCAATACGCCGACAACGGGGCCGACGGGATTTCCGGGTTCGGCGGGCACCTTCTCGCGCCGATGGGGATCGCGGATAGCGCCGCAGCCCCCGAGGCAAACCTGGCGGGCTTGGCGGCGCTCGGTATCGAGGACGCTGAGCAACTGGTCGCCATCGCCGCGATCCCTGACATAGCGGCGGAGCTGGGGTCGGCTCTCAGCGTCACGGTGGGAGACCTCCAGCGGCTCGTCGATGACGCGGCGGCGGCACTCCCGAGGGAGCGCGCGGCGCTGGTCAGCTCGCCGGCGCCGCCGGACCGCAGCCTGGGTGTTCTCATGCCGACCGACGACATGATCGCCGCCGCCGAGGCCACAGCCATGGAGATCGCTGCGGCGCCGCCCCTCGGGCTACCCGCGTCGGTCAATCTGATTTCCTTCATGCCGCCGATCCGGAACCAGGGAAGCCGCGGCACCTGCGTGGCATTCACCTGCACCGCGCTGAATGAGTACATCCTGCGGCGACGGGGCAATGCCCAGGATCTGTCGGAACAACATCTTTACTACGAAACCAAGCTCATCGACGGATCTCCGGGCGCGTGTGGAACCTGGCAGGCGAAAGCTGTGATCGTGCTGCGCGATCGGGGCGAGTGTCGCGAAGTGGTCTGGCCATACAATCCCAACCCGCCGTGCAACAATAACGGAACACTGCCGTCCCAAGCTCGCCCGGACGCCCTGGCTTACCGGCTGGCCACCCTCGCAGTGTCCACTCGTAACGTGCAGGAATACAAGACGCACATGTCCAAACAGCGGCCGGTGACCCTCTCGATCCCGGTTTACGATAGCTGGTACAGGTCGGCTGAGACACAGCGTTCCGGGCGCATCACGATGCGCGTCGGCAATGAGCAGGCGACCGGCGGGCACGCGGTCTGCCTAGTGGGTTACCAAGATCAGGCGAGTAGTCCTGGTGGCGGCTACTTCATCGTGCGGAACCATTGGAGCACCAACTGGGCCTCCCAATCGCCCTACGGCGCGGGTTACGGCACGATTCCCTACCAATACATCACAAACGATGCCTGGGAGGCGTTCACCGCCGTGGTTCCAGGGGTCGGCGAGGACGGCGACGGAGATACCCACGAGGTGAAGACCGGGACCCAGTCGATCGTCATCGAGGTAGGCTCGAACACCAAAATCACGATATCGACCGACTGAGCGGGTACTGGTTCGCGCGAGATCAGCGAAGTTCGTGCCGCCCGTCGGGGAGCTGATGGCTGGCTCCCCGACGGGTGAGCATTTCCATGATTGGAACGGCGACGCGGCGGGTGGTGTCCAGGGCTTGCCGGGCTTGGCTGAGGGTGAAGGGGCTGGGCAGCGCGCGCAGGAGGGCGAGTGCGTCGCGGTCGGCGCCGGGGGCGAGGTAGATCCCATCGGCGATCTTGAGTAGTTCACCGGCCCGCACGGCGGCGGCGAGCTGCTTGGCGCCCAGCCCCAGCTCGGCGAGCCGGTGCGCCTCGGGCGCGGCGAAGGGCCGCCGCGCGAGCTCGGCGCGAAGCTCTGTGATCGCGCTACGAACCGCGTCGGGCAGTCCGGGCGCGGGACCCCTCGCGTGCACCCGGCCTGCCGCGACCGTCAGCCCAGCCGCGCTGACCAGCAAATCAACCAAGCGTACCTCGGGCATCCCGGTGACTTGCCGGGCCATCTCCAGTGGCATGCCCGGCTCCAGCGGGTTCGCGGCGGCGTGGGTTCTCACGGCGGTGGCGAGCCGAGCCGCGCGGTGCGCTAATTCGGCGGGATCCAGCAGCCACCCGCCCGCGTGCGGTACCCCAGCGGGCTCGGGCGCGCCCATGGCGATCAGGTCCTCGCGCCGGATCAGGCCACGGCGGCGAAGCTCGGCGGCCCCGTCTGGGGCGCCATTCAGCGCGGACAGCTCGGCGGCGCGGGCCGCAGCCGCGCCACGGCGCCGGAGCGCGGGCGGGCGGACATCGAGCACAGCGACCCCGGCGGGAATCCGCCTGGTGCCGGGATCACGCAGCAACGCGCGGTCCCCGATCCGCAACGGCAGCGCCTGCGCCAGGCTCACCCGAGCGGTATCCGCCCCCAACATCCGCACCCGAACCGCCACTGCGGCCGTGCCGATATGCAGCACCAAAGCCTCCCGACCAGATATGGAGACATATCGGGGTGCGGCGGGGCTCGTTCGCCCCGATATGTCTCCATATCGGGAGGAGGAGCTGGCGAGACGGACGTCGATAGTCCGGGTGGTGAGGAAGGCTCCTGGGGTGAGCAACGTAGCGCCGCGTCGGATGGCATCGCGAGTAACTCCGCGTAAGTTCACCGCTACCCGGGCCACTGCGGTGACCGACTCGGCGGGCGCGCCCAGGGAGTGCAATCCCCGGATCACCACTCGCCGTCCTTGAGGCGTCAGCTCCAACTCGCCGCCGACGCGCAACGTCCCGGCGGTCAGAGTCCCCGTGACCACCGTGCCCGCCCCGTGGATGGTGAACGCCCGGTCCACCCACAGCCGGACATCGGCGGCGGTATCCGGGGCGGGCAACCTGCGGACCAACGCGCTGAGGGCGGCGCGCAGCTCATCCAGTCCGGCCCCGGTCGCGCCTGAGACGCAGACCGCCGGGATCCGGCCCAGTGTGGAACCCGCGAGATGCTCCAGCGCTTCGTCACGGGCCAGTTCGGGATCCATCAGATCGCTCCGGGTCACCGCCAGCAGCCCATGCCGGACGTGCAACGCGGTCAGCGCCTCCAGGTGCTCCGCCGACTGCGGCATCCAGCCCTCGTCGGCCGCGACCACGAACATGACGGCGGGCACTGGGCCAATCCCGGCGAGCATGTTCGGGACGAACCGCTCGTGGCCCGGCACGTCGACGAACGCCACGGTCTGACCAGCTGGCAGGGTCGTCCAGGCGAAACCCAGATCGATGGTCATGCCCCGGCGGCGTTCTTCCGCCCACCGATCTGGTTCCATCCCGGTCAGGGCGCGGACCAGAGTGGACTTACCGTGATCCACATGACCGGCGGTGGCGATCACATGCATGACAGCACCGCATCGCGCACGGCGGTGTCCTGCTCGGGCGGCACCGCGCGCAGATCGAGCAGGCAGCGGCCCCGTTCCACCCGGCCGAGAACCGGGGGGCGCGCGGCTCGCAGCAGCGTGGCGTAGCGCTCCGGGAGGCTGACTGCGGCGCTGTCCAGGATCACCCCGGGTGCCCCACCTCCTCCCACGGTGGCCTGTGAGGCCGTCGCGACCGCGTCGATGCCGCAGGCGGCCAAAGCCGTCGCGATCGCCGCCGCTCGCTGGTGCACCACGGCGGGGTCGGCGGCCAGCGCCCGTCCAGTGGGGGTATCCGGGCCACGCAGGGTGGCCTCCAGCGCCGCGAGCGTGAGCTTGTCCACCCGCAACGCCCGGGCCAGCGGGTGTCGGCGCAGCACCGTCACCAGCTCCGTAGACCCCAGCAGCAGCCCGGCCTGCGGGCCGCCGAGCAGCTTGTCGCCGCTGGCCGTGACGAGATCAGCGCCCTGGGCCAGAGTGGTGGTGGCGTCCGGTTCCTCCGGCAGCGCCGGGTGCGGGGCGAGCAGCCCCGAGCCGATATCAGCGACCACCGGGACACCCAGCCCGGTCAGCCCGGTGATCGGCACCGAGGAGGTGAACCCGGTGATGCGGAAGTTCGACGGGTGCACCTTGAGCACGAACCCGGTCTGCGGCCCGATCGCGCTGGCGTAGTCCTCGCGGTGCGCCCGGTTGGTGGTGCCGACCTCCCGCAGCCGGGCGCCGGTGGATTCCAGCAGCTCAGGAATCCGGAACCCATCGCCGATCTCCACCATCTCCCCGCGGGCCAGCACGATCTCCTTGCCCGAGGCGAGCGCGGTCGCGGCCAGCACCAGCGCGGCGGCGCCGTTGTTCACCACATGCACCCCAGCAGCCGAGGGCACCGCGTCGGCTAGCGCGGCCAGCGCCCCGGCCCCGCGCCGGCCCCGCCCGCCGGTGCTCAGGTCGAGCTCCACGTCGGTGGTGCCCGCCGCTGCTGCCAGTGCCTCTATCGCGGCGGCGGACAGCGGCGCGCGGCCCAGGTTGGTGTGCAGCAGCACCCCGGTCGCGTTGAGCACGGGACGCAGGGTCGTCGCGGTGTCCGGCAACGCGGCCAGCACGTCCGCCACAATCGCGTCAGGCGCGAGCGCGCCCTCGCGCACGCGCTGCTGGGAGGCGGCTACCGCCTGCTTCACGTGCTGGCGCCCCAGCCGCAGCGCGGCAGCGGCGACGGCGGGATCGGCCAGCACAGCGTCGGTCCGCGGCACCTGCCTGCGGACGTCCATAGCCCGCACGGTAGACCCTGGAGCGCCTTAGCTCTGTTCCGAATCCGATGTCGGTGTCAGCAACGCCAGGATCTGCGTCATCCCAGCGGAGAGCGTGCTAAACCCGCGCGTGACCTTGTCGTCGAGGCTGGTGACCTTGTCCTGGAGGCCAAAGACCTCCTTGCTGAGGCTATGGACCTCTTTGCTCAGCTCCAGCTGGGTCTCACGCAGGGCATTGAGGGACTGGGTATGAGCGCGCAGCTCCGCCCGGACCTCCGACACGTCGTGGTCAGCGCCCGCGGCCAGGACGCGGGCAGCGGAAGCCTCGGAGACGGCGAGCGCGACCTGTTCGTGGAGCTTCAGGAACTGGCGCTCAAGAACCGCCACGCGGCTTTCAATATCATCATTGTGAGTGGAATCCGGCACAGCGGGAGATCTTACGCCGGCCCCTCGGCTCCGCACAGTCACCAGTCGCATCACGCCCGCAACCAGGTCACGACGGCGCGAAGCGGGCTGTTGGGCACAGTGGGGGTGGTACCTCGCGCCGCGCGCGGCTCAGCGGCCCACGCGCTCGGCGTCCCGGTTCTGGCTGCGTTCGGCGGCAAGGGTGGCCGCGGCACCGTTACCGACGCAGATCAGCCGTCATCAGCATCACCTGGTAGGGATTCCAGGTGGACATGGCGAAGTATATCCGCACACCATTGCCTGTTTTCTGGGAATACCGCGGTATCTGGTATGGCCCATACATTCCGGCCAAGTCGCCGGACCGATCGAGGCCGAAACCCTCCTGGGTATGATCGGCGTTGGGCAGGTGCATGAATCTCCCGAGACCATCGCCTACCGCGAAGATGATCTCACCTTCGGACCATGGCCCCCACGGATGTTTCGCCCGGCGCATGACGATACCACCGACGGATGCCCTATCCGTTGGCCAGTCGGCGTTGTAGAGGCCGACCCAGGACTTTAGCGGCGGCTGCCACCGAACCGACAACTCCCCGACGCAACCCTCCCCGAACAACGGTATCGCCTGCTCTTCGGTGAGGCTCCATTGCGGCTGGTCCCGCCCGCCGGAATAGAACAGGAACCCTCCCGGCTCGCTGATCGCCGAAGCGGGCTTGACCGCCAGATACACATCGCTGGAGCGATAGCGGCCACTGCCGAACACCACCAGCTGCGGGCCGACTCCGGGGAGTCCGTGCTCCTTCGCGTCCACGATCTGGGCGGACACGTTGATGAACTTGTACCGGGATATCTCGTGCAGCAGGGTGAAATCAGTGCCGTCGTTGTCGGAGCGGGCCACGATCGAACGGCCCATCAGGGCGTACCTTCCCGCCTGTCGGCAGTCGGTGCTGAAGAACACGTACATGCCGCCGTTCCAGCTCACCCCGTCGAGGGGCACGTTGAAACCGCCCTGGGGAATACCAGGAACCAGGGGCGGCTTCGGGAGAAACGTCAATTCAAGACCATCATCGGCTCTCGTGTCGGTGCAGAACGCGATGGAGTCAAGATCATCGTTCGGCTTGCCATGACCCACCCGCCAGGTGTCGCCGAACAGGAAGTAGAGACGATCCCGGTGGGTGAATGAGGCGCCGAGGTCGGTGCCGATAATCCCGAACCTGCTCTCCGTCCGGTTGAGCGCGAACCCCGGTGCCCCCGTCCCGTCCCAGCCCTCGCGATCGAACTCACCAGTCAGCTGAGCGACCTTCCGGGCCCGGCTGGGAAGCAGCGGATGAGGCGTGCGCATGTCGAAGCACTCAGTCCGGATCCACCACTCCGCGAGGCGGAAGTTCGGATGCCAGTAATGCACGACCGCGTCCCGGGGCTCCTCGGCGATTACCTCGAAGTCTCCGTGGCCGCCCGCCCCAAACCGGGACTGGATGATGCCAGCTGATCCCCCGCAGGATTGCGTCACGAATTGAGTCCTGATCCAGGGCAGGCGGGCGTCGCTGTTGTCGCGGAAGAAATGACGAAGCTCCTCCGAGTCCCCGCCCAGGCCAAGGGGGACGATGACTTCGAAGTTGCCGGGCCCGCCGGCGCTGAAGTCGGATTGGATGAGGCAGCCGGGGCCGGTGACGTTGTCGTGGGGTCCGGTGACGCGACTGCCGCGGATCCAGGGGAGGTGGGGGTCGCTGTTGTCGCGGTAGAAGTGCCAGAGTTCGGTGGTGCCGGTGGGCTGGAGCAGGGGGACGATGACTTCGAAGTTGCCGTGCGGGCCGGTGCCGTAGCCGGATTGGATGAGGCAGCCCGGACCCGCGACACGATCCGAGTCACCGGTGACGCGCGCCCCGCGCGCCCAGAGCCCGAAATCATTGACGGAATTGTCGCGGAACCAGTGCCACAGTTCCCCATCTTGCGCGATGACGGCCTCGAAGTTGCCGTGCCCCGGCCGCCCGTAATCAGACTGGATGAGACTGACGTAAACCCGGGACATCTCGGCGGCTCCCTCCAGCAGCCTCGATCGCCGCAGCCGCGATGCGAGTCGGCGGAGGCGGACGGGAATCGAACCCGCCTGATCGAGTTACTCGACCACGTCGGTGTTGAAGACCGCGGGGGCCACCAGGCGCCCATACGCCTCCGCCACGGAATCTTAGTGCCTGGGCCGACACTCCCTGACACCCGCCGTCACGCTCCGCTAGCTGACGTCGGCTCCCAGCGCCGCCGGAGGAGGCTGATCAAACCTTATACGCCGTCCGGACTAAGTTAACGCACTATTCGGCTGTGGGCCGGTAATGGCGGAAGCGGCAGAAGTTCACCTCCGAGCTACGGATACCGCACCGGGCATTCCGCAACCGAGGGCTGCGGCGCTCCGGGGAGTGCCCGGCGGGGTGAGCCAGCCCACGGGTGGTGGACGCCCACCCGGCTGCCCGCGGTCGAGTCCGCCAGCTGGCCCCCGAACTGCGCCGGGACGGGCCGCCAGTAACGTCGTCGTCGCCGAGGTCGGTGACTTCACCCGGGCTGGCCCGGGGAGTGGCGCAGCTGCTCAACCTGGCGCCGGTGAGCCAGACCATCGTGGAGATGACCGGTGGCTATCTCTTCGCGACCTCGATCAGCGAGGGCTCCACGCTCGCCGTCGTCGCCCAGCGCCAGTGCGACATGGGCCTGATCGGCTACGAGATGACCATGCTGGCGTCCGGGTCGGGCATGCCTGACCCCCGCGCCCCGGCATATCCAGGAGCGGGTAGGTCCGTGACCGCGCTCAGTGATCATGTTCGTGCTGCCTCCTGGGCCTGCCGCGTTTGCTGACGTAATGCCGCTGGAACGGCGTCGGCGAGGGCTTTGGCGGCGGGAAGGCGTACGATTCCGTTCGGCGGCGGGTCCCGCCTGTGCTTTATTCAGTGCCTTAGTCCCATTACTCCGGACAGGTAGTTGATCAGAGTGTGGTCGGCGAGGTCACGGGTGGGCAGGAGCACCGAGAGGTCAAGCAGGTGCCGGGCTTTATATTGGGCGAGTACGCGCGGATATTCAGCCACGGCTAGAGCTTGATCTTTCACCGTGTCCGGGTGTGACGGTGCGGGATCCCGGAGTCGTCCGCGTCGATCAATATAACGAAGCCTTCCGGTGTGTTTATATCCCATCTTCTCGGGGGGTATTCTGCAGACTAGGTCATGACAGTTCTGGTAGCGGTCGTGTTTGATTCGCTGGAGGTTGTTGGCGAACTCGACGTCACCCACGCGTGGGCCGCCGAACGTGCATATGTAGTCGGGGGAGCACACCGCTGCGGCCAGGATGGCTAACGCGGCACCGAGACTATGACCAGTGAACAGCACATATGCTTTGCTTTCGACCACGGGGGCGAGTTTGGCTTTGAGGGTATCCGCCTTGGGGGCCGCGTCCCGGAACCCGATGTGCACTTTGCCCCGCCCTGCCCACGAATCCTTCAGGACATTGGCATCAGTAGCGATGTCCATGTAGTCGCCAGGTTCGGTACCGCGGAACGCGACCACAGCAGTGGGACGATCCCCACCGGCCGGCATTTCAGCGATAAAAAACTGCGTGCCATATTTTTGATCGTAGCCAACCGCTTCCGCTAACCTGAAGTTGACACGCTTGAGATATTCCTCCAGCCGGCCGACTTCTTTGACATACGCCACTCGTGACATTTCCACGCACAGTGCCCCGAGGGAGGGGATCCGCCCATGCGCGAAAGTGCCGTAGGTGAAAAAGTCATTCGCCTTCCATGGATTACTAAGGGAGTCCAGTGTTGGATCGTACGGGATGGCGACCATGCGCGTCTCCTTTAAGCGCGACCGGTAGCATGACAAGGCCGGTGTTCCAGCATAATACCGCCACTATTCGCCAGGCTGGATAGTTCACCCGGCCGCGCTGAGAACTTTTATCGAATGGGACGAAGCGCCGAAAAACCAAGTAGGTGTAACGCCTGGTGGCGAGTTTATGCACCCCATAGGGGGACTGTAATCTCAACGGGCGCGGCCCCGCGTTAAGTTGATCGTGATTGGCTGGTGGTGTTTGGTTCCGGCGAGTCTGGGAAGTGACTTGTCCGGAGAGCCGCCGTAGTTGGGATGGAGCCCGCTGCCAGATCCCTCCCGGCAGCGTCCGCGTCATCGGATCGCGGACCGCTACGCGCAGCGAGCGCACCAGCCGATCCTCTACTTGTTTGGCGCCCCCCGGCCAGGACCGGTTCTGGTTCATGTGGGACGAGCTGGCCCGCGGCGCGGTGGTGCTCGTCGACCTGCGCCGGCTGCGTGAATGCTTCCCCGCGATCGACTACTTCGAGGACCGCCGGATCCCTTCGCGGTGGCCGTCAACCAGTTCCCCGACGGCCCGGCTTATCCCGAGGACACCGTCCGCGACGCCCTGACCCTATCTCCCGACTGCCCCCTCGCCCGATGGACGCCCGTGCCCCCACCCCAGCCTCGACACCCTGATCGTCCTCGTCGAGCACGCGCTCACCCGCAGCGCGAACCGCGTTCTGGATGCAGAACGCGGTCATTTGGCGCCGGATTAGCGCAGTCTGCATCCAGAACGCGGGTTGAGGTTACGGGGAGGGGCTAGCTGACGCCGAGTTTCTCGGCTGCCATGCGGGTGCCTTCCACTCGGTTCTTGATTTTCTGGAAGGCGACCTCGCGGGCGTAGTCGGGGGAGCCGTGGTTGGGCTTTTCGTCGATGCTGAAGGGGGAGAAGCCACAGTCATCGGTGGAGCCGATGCGCTGCTTGTCGATGAAGTTGGCGGCCCTTATCAGCTGGTCGCAGATTTCCTGGGCGCTTTCTGCGCGTGGGCTCTGGGTGACGCAGGTGCCGATGTAGGCCATCTGGGCTACGCCGTTGGCGTCGTCCTGCAGGTTCTCGGCGATGGACTGGTAGACGGGGTCGCGGTCGCGCTCGCTGGCCAGCTGGATCAAGAAGTAGCCGGCGTTGATCTGGAACATGCTGGGGAGCAGGTTGTTGTAGGGGACATCCGCGCTGTGCACGGAGTCGCGGTCACCGCCCGGGCAGGTGTGGATGCCGATCCGCTGGCGCTCTTCGGGGGTGAAGTTGGCCATCACCCGGTTGTTGAGCTCGATGAAATGGGGCAGCAGGCCAGCTCCGGTCCACGGGTTGCGGGGATCTTCGCGGGTGGCGAGGCGGCCTTCGGTGAAGTCGACGGAGACCCGGGCCGCGCCGGCCGCGAAAGCCTCGCGGATGTCCTTCACGCACTCGTTGACGATGTCTTCCTCGAACGCCTCCCGGGTGTAGCCGGGTACCTCATCGTGCAGCGGGTAGAGCAGGGCGAGCATGGACGGGGCGATCACCGCTTGCTTCATGGGGACGTTCGCGTACTGGATCGACTTGCGCAGGGCGTCGGCCGCGTAGTACTTGTAGCGCAGCGGGCCGCCGGTGAGGCGGGGCAGCTGACGGCCGTGACCATCGGCGAAGATCGCGAAGAACTGGCCGCCTGGGCCAAGGTTCTCCGCCAGGCCGGTGCCGTTCAGGGTGTCGGTGATGGAGTAGGTGGCGAAGCTCGACCAGCGCTGCTCGCCGTCGGAGACAATGGGTGACCCGGTGGCCTCAAACCGCTCGATCGAGTCCTTGACAGCCGCGTCCTGCTCGGCCTCCAGTGCCTCGAGGTCTATTTTTCCCGCGTCATAATCGGCATATGCGGCCTGCAGCTTGGACGAGCGGGGCAGGGAGCCGACGGGCTCGGTGGGAATTCCGGTGGCCGTTCTCGGATCGTAATCGGTCATGATCGTCCTCTCTCTGGGCTGAGTAGGCTCTGATGAATGAGTGGCGAACCGGTGATTCGCGGCGCTCGTGCACTCCCTCCCGTCGTACTATTTGCCCCAAAAGTGGCGCCCGCCGACCAGTTGAAGGGCAGCAAAGGGCAGGCACAGACAGGTCTGTCTAGCTGTGAGGTGGATCATAGTCAAGTGACAATAAGCCGGTCAATGGTCACTCTTATGTGGTACGGCTATTCACTGAATTCGCGGGTTCGGGTAGCTCAGAGTCTCACCCGGCGCCGCCGGACGTGCGAGCGCGCCACACCATCGGCCCTGTCGTGGCGGCCGCGCCGCTCTCGCGCCATGGCCAGGCTGGCGCCGGCGCTCGCCGCGGATGATTTTGCCTGTGGCTAACTTAACGT
This sequence comes from Pseudonocardiaceae bacterium, assembly GCA_035712045.1. GTDB lineage: Bacteria > Actinomycetota > Actinomycetes > Mycobacteriales > Pseudonocardiaceae. Next base: position 3,922 of record DASTBN010000804.1, on the reverse strand, counting down.
GAGCGGGCTGGTAACCACGGTGTCGCTACTGTTCATCTCATGAACGCTACTGATCTGCACTTTCCCCCCGACCTGGGGGTGCGTCCGGGGGAGTCAGACCCGGCGGCCATGCTGTCCTGTGTGTTGTCGTTGCTGAGCGTAATCATGCTGACCGCCGCGCTCTCACTGGCGTGGTGGCTGGGCTGAGTGAGATCGGCCTCGCGGGTAACGGCGCCATCATCATCCACGATGAGAGGGTACGGAGCGGGCGTGACCTGGCAGAGCCGCCGTCCGTCCTGCCCTTCGGAGATCCTGCCGTGAGAGCAGAGAGTGGCGCGTTTCCTCATCGCCTCGCAACCGATCACGGGACACGTGTTACCCGCGATCCCGGTGGTACGCGCCCTGGCCGGGCGAGGGCATGAGGTCTGGTGGTACACCGGGCGGAGGTTCAGCGCCCGGGCCGAGGCCGCCGGTGCGCGCTTCGCGGGGTACGAGCAGGCCTACGACTACGACGATCGGGACTACGACGCCGCGTTTCCTGGCCGGGGCGCCCTCACCGGCCTGAACCAGATCCGGTTCGATATGCGCAAGCTGTTCATCGAGCAGGCCAGCAAACAGCACCGTGACCTCACCGCGATCCTGGCGCGGTTCCCGGCCGATGTCGTGCTCGGTGATCCATCGATGTTCGCCGCTGTGACGGTGGAGGAGACCGGCGGCCCGCCATCGGCGATCTACAACGTGTCCTGCCTGGGACTGGCGGGTCGTGAGGTGGCACCGTTCGGCCTGGGATTGATGCCGAGCGCCACGCCGCTGGGCATCCTGCGCAATCGCGTGCTGGCCTATCTCGCACCAAATGTCGTGTTCCGGCAAGCGTCCCAGGAACTCGCCCGGCAATGCGCCGAGATTGGCGTGGCGCCGAGGAAGTTCGAGGGCGGGGTTCTCTCACCCAATCTGTTCCTGCAGCCCACGGTGGAGGCGTTCGAATACCCGCGCTCCGATCTGCCGCCCCAGGTCCACTTCATCGGCGCGCTGCTGCTCGGCCGGCCCGCCGAGTTCGTGATGCCGTCCTGGTGGGATGAGCTGGTTCTGGCGCGGCGCCCCGTCATCCTGGTCACCCAGGGCACCGTGGCCACCGCGCCCACGGAGCTGGTGGCGCCCACCATCAGCGGCCTGCTCGATGACGACGTGCTGGTGGTCGCGGTGGGGGTCCGTGATCCCGACGCGCTCGGGCTGGTCTCGCTGGCCCCGAACGTGCGGGTGGAGCGCTATATCCCGTTCACGCCGCTGATGCCCTTCGTGGACGTCTACGTCACCAACGGCGGCTTCGGTGGCGTGCAGTACGCGCTGGCCAACGGGGTGCCGATCGTGGTCGCCGGGACCACCGAGGACAAACCGGAAATCGGCAACCGGGTCGCGTACGCGGGCGCGGGAATCAACCTGCGCACCAGCAGCCCGACCCCGCAGCGGGTGGCCGACGCGGTACGGACGCTGCTGCGCGATCCCCGCTACCGTGCTGGCGCGGAGGCGATCCAGGCCGAACTCAGCCGCCACAACGCCCCAGTGGAGGCGGCGGAGCTCCTCGAACGGCTAGCTGAGACGAAAGCGCCCGTGCTGCGGTCATCAGCTCTTTCCTAAGATTTTCACGGTGCCGTCGTTTTGGATTTCGACGGAAAAGTACGTGGCTGAGCGGGGCTCACCGGAATTTGAGAACTCCAGCGGCCCGGAGGGGCCGACGTAGGCGATGTTCTTGTGGTCTTTCACGAGCGCCATGCACGTGTCGAAACGGTAGCATTTTTCCCCGTCTCTCGTCACTCCGTTGATCTCCCGCGCGATAGCATTGGGCGCGTCGGTGCCAGCCACGGCCGCTGCGAGGGCGGTGACGACCACCGCGTCGTATGCCTGCGCGGCGTGGTTCTGATCTTGCAGTCCAAATTTGATCTCCCCCAGCCGTCTCGCGAACGTCTTATCTCCGGTGCCAAGCTGGGTTCCCCTCATGCCCGCCAAGACTCCGGGATTCTTGGGGTCCACCTGGCTGGCCAGCGAGTTGGTCATATTGGCGCTCGAGCCGTATATTCGGTTACGTTTCGGGTCGAGGCCTTTCTGTATCATGCTGGCCATGATGCGGGTGCTCTCGGAAAATCCAATCAGGACGATCGCATCGGGATGCTTATCCATGGCTCGCTGGATGTCCTTGGTGTGGTCCGTCGCGTTCTGGTCATAGTGGAAAGAGTCGAGCACTCGCACCCCGGACTTCCGGATCGCCGCGGCAGTCGCCTCCCGTAGGTCGTTGCCGGCCGCGTCGTCGCGCGACATCACCACCACCGTCGAGTTGCCGTCGCCGACGACGAGCTTGCCGAGTGCGATACCCTCGACTGCCGCTGGGGGAGAGGTACGGAAGTAGAGCCCACGGTCGGGATAAGTCGTGAACGCCTGGGCCGTGTTCGTGGGTGAGAATAAGATCACTCCCGCGCACGTGGCCTTGTCGATCACCTTGAGGCCTACCGCCGATGTCGCGGGACCGATGATCACATCTACCTGGTTGGCCAGCAGCTCATCGATTGACCGGCTGGCGGTATCTCGGGAAGGGTCACCCTCGTCTTTCTGGTTGATTGGATCGAGCTTCACATCGGCGATGCGGGGTATGCCGCCGCCGTCGTTGATATCCTTCATGGCCAGCTGGACTCCGGCATTCAGCGCGGGACCCGCGTAGACATATTCGCCGGTATTCGGAAGTAGTGTTCCGAGTGAGAGCACGCCGTCGGCGAGTCTGGTGCTCGGAGAGCATGGGGTGGATGTAAGCGCGGCCGTCCTGGTGCTGTTTGATGCGGTGGCGATAGTGCCCGCTACTGCCATCGAAATCGCCAGGCCACCGATCATCAGCCGATGTTTTCGCTGAATTCGGCGATCTGTTGGGAGAGGAGGTGGGGGCGCCCCAGTGTGGAACGCTTCTCCGGCGAGGGCCTGAATATCAGGGTCGGTATCGGTGTCGCGCAGGCGGAGCAGCTCTCGTCTCGCCGTTTTTTTCTGCCCTCCGGGGGCATCGCTGGTCAGCAAACGCGTCAAACCGTCGATCGCCCACAGTCTCTCCCAGAGTTCCTGACTTTCCAAGGCTCGTCGCAATATGTCCGGCAGTGGTGACGCCGCCTGCGGATTCGTGGCCAGATAGAGTTGGCCGCGCATCCCGTCCGCCGACATCGTCGGTGTTTGGCCCGGGTTCTTCAGGCGGACGTGATCGTAGACGTATTGATACAGCTCGCCCACCGCCACCCGGCCATCACCATCGAGATCGGCCGCTCCGGTCTCCAAACCGCGGACAACGGCGTTGGTGAACTCCGATCCGTAGGCATACTCCAGCTTGTCCGAGGCGGTGATGACCACCCGGCCACGGCCCCCGAGCTGTTCGGAGATTTCCTCGACACCGGCGCTCCGGCGCCTGAGACCTCCGGAGAACGCGCCACTGTAGCAGCAGTCGAGCAGCAGTACAATACACTGCGAACGGCTTTGATTCATCTGCTCGGCGACCCATCGAGCTGAGATCCCCGTCGCGTCCAGCCGTTCTTTCTTGGTATCGGCCGCGACAAAAGACAACCGCCCCCTGGAATCCAGCACTCCGTGACACGAGAAGTAAAGCAGCAAGAGATCATCAGGCTTGCGATCGGCGAAGAAGCCCTCGATCTGTTCCCGCACCGCTGTCGCGGACCGGTTGAACGCCGTGTCTACCGTGAAGCCACCGATCGACGGGTCGGCGAGCACGCGTTTGAGCGCGGAGATGTCCTGGGCTGGGGCCGCTAGCTGCGGGAACTCCGGGTCCGCGTATTGAGTACAGCCGATCAGCAGCGTGACCTTCGTGTCGCTCATCGCTGAGATCACCGATCGGTGTGACGGTCGATCCAGATTTGGATCAGCTCGTGCTGATCCTCTCGGGTAATCCCGGTGACCTCCA
>DASTBN010000803.1:0-4760 GCA_035712045.1 Pseudonocardiaceae bacterium | reverse complement strand
CCCCGCCCAGGATAGTCGGCGCGGAGTAGCCCGCGCGGCCCGGAACGACCGCCCGGCGCGTCAGAATGGACGCTGGCCGATACGCGTGAACGTATTCCGGAACGGCGCCTTGCTCCGCCAGGTCACCCTTCGTTACCTTCCGCCGGTCGCTGACCACGGCTGAAGATTCCGGTCCGCGTCAGCATGGGCACTCCCCGTGACGGAAGGCAGGTTTTGGCTCGACACCGCTCCCCCCGGGGCCAACGACCATCACCGGTGGTCGAGGCCGCGCTGGGTACCGGCCCCCCGGATGCCGCTCCATCGGCCCCCGGCTGCCCTGGTCACATCCCCCTGGGCACCCGGGTCAGGCACCGCATCACAGCTCCCTCACCCGCGGTCCGCGGCCGTGTCGTGGTGGCGGCGGTCGCCGCAGGCGCCTTCGTGGCTGCGGGCCAGACGATGGACAAGACCGCTGTCACTGTCATCGACGACCCCGCGCTGGTGGCCTCGGCCAGGGAAGCGTCCTCGACGATAGGCCTCGGCGGGGCTGCCCCGGCACCGGAGTTCCTGCCGGTGACCCGGCCCGCTGAGGTGGCCTCGGCGGACGCGGTGCAGGCAATGGCCAAGGGGCAGCGCCTGGTCGATGATCGAGTGGCCCGCGAAGCCGAAGCCAGCCGCGTCCGGTTCGTCATGCCGACGAAGGGCATCTTCACCTCGGGGTATGGGGGTCGGTGGGGAGTGATGCACTGGGGCATCGACCTCGCCAACTCCATTGGGACACCGATTCTCGCCGCAGCCGATGGCGTCGTGGTCGAATCCGGGCCGGCCAGCGGGTTCGGCCTCTGGATCCGGATCCAGCACTCCGATGGCACCACGACCGTCTATGGGCACATCAACCGCTCGCTCGTGGCTGAGGGTCAGCGCGTCCGGGCCGGTCAAGAGATCGCGGAGATGGGCAACCGGGGCAACTCGACCGGGCCGCACCTGCATTTCGAGGTGTGGAACGCCGCAGGCCAGAAGATCAACCCCATCATCTGGCTGCATCAGCACGGCATCGACCTCTGAGGCCGCCGCCCATCGGCTCAGAGACCACCATCCGCCGACCAGCCACCACCGAGATGGGCGTGCGCGGTTCGCCATACCGAGCACAGCGCGGCCCGCCGGTGCCACGGGCGAACCCCCCGGTCGCAGTGTCGGCAGCGGCCGCGCGGACCAGGGCCATGCTGCGCTAGGAGATTCCGCCAGGCCGCGGCGAGCGGCAGTAGCCGCATCCGTACCACGGACCACGCGACCCCGGGGTCCGCTCCGCGCAGCATCCGTTCGGCCTCGCCCAGGTACGCTTCCACGCGCTCCCGCAAGACCCGGCCCAACCGCTCGTCCATGTCCCACCCCAGCAGTCTAGTCGAACATTTGTTCGAATACTAGAGGGTGATCCTGACAACGACGCTGCCCGTCGGCGATCCCGTTACGGCGCAGGGCGGCAGTAGGTCCCGTGACCAGCCACGACGAGGTCCCCGTCAAAGACCAGAACCTCGCTGACCAGTTGCCCGGCCTGGTTTCGGTAGTTGATCACGATTGTGCCGACGCCGGTATACACGCCGAGGACCTCGAAATGGAGGTCAGGGATCCGGCGGACGCCGGTCGCGAAGTAATCCCGCAGGGCGTCCTTGCCCCGGACCGTGCCATCACAACCATCGAGGAGCTCAGCGGCGACGGGTGAGGTGAATACCACGCCGTCAGCGAAGTGGCTCATGATCCGGTCCAGGTCGTGAGAGTTCCAGTCGGCGGCCCACCGGGCCACGAAGCGGTGCGCGGCGGCATGATCCATGACACGTGTCTACCAGAGGTCCAAGGCTAGGGCCGGGGATCGACTGGCTCGGACTCCAGGGCGAGCACCGCGAAGACGCACTCGTGCACCCGCCACAGCGGCTCGCCGCGAGCGGCGCGTTCGAGAGCCTCCAGGCCCAGCGAGTACTCGCGGGCGGCGAGGGAACGTTTGTGCGCGAGAGACCGCGTCGACCAGTTCTTGGTGGCTTGATCAACGAGTACGAACGAGCAGCATGAAACTATTGATCAGCACAAATGACCGAATTCTGGAACCCCGCAAGGCCGCCCGTAACCCGGCCATGGATCCCGGCGAACGGAGAGCAGTGTTTGTCATTGTGCGAGCAGGTGATCCCAGTCGCAATTTACGCAGTGAAGTTAAATAGGCTCAGTTGTATCCTAAGGCGACACATGAAGTGATTAACCCCGGATAGCTATTTGGATTTTGTGGCACCTTCCCCATCGGCCGAGTTGCGTGAAGCCGCCTAACACGCCTCTCGCTCCTCGGCAGCTACTACTTGTCGTTCAGGCCCGCGCCCATACCCCACACACTGGGAATTTGCTCTCGTCCACCGCCGGATGGAAGCCGAGATCAACCGCTCACCAACCCATAAGTCGCCAACCGCTCATCAAGCTCCCGAACGGGGGCGGTATGCTGCCAGGGCCGCATACCAGCGCGGGCTTGTTCCAACCGCTCGATCAGCCGGAGGGAACCGTTACTCGCCGCGATTTCTCCGGCATCGCCGAGTAGCTGTGCCGCTTCGTCGATCTCATTGCACTGCACATACGCTTCACTGAGGTCGACAATAGTCATAGCTACGCTTCGCCGGGCATGTGACCGGCCCAGAAGCTTAAGGGATTGCTGTGCATAGGAAACAGTACGGTCAGACTCACCGAGCTTGAGGTGGCACTCGCCACGAACTGAGATGTGTATCGCCTCGTCAAGATCGCTATAGCTCGGGGCTTGGTCATCGGCAGCCGTGAGCGCGGTGTGCGCCATGTCGAGGGCAGCCAGGCAGGCATCTCGCTGCCCGCCGGCGGCATAGGCCCGTGCGGCTACGTCAGCGGTATTGGCACGCAACCGCATGTCATTGGTCTGATTGGCCCACTGCCCGGCCGCGATGGCGTAGTCGATGCCGATGCGCGGTTTGCCCTGCCAGGTCGCCAGTTGACTCATCATGCACAGCACGAAGGCACCCAGTCCGGTGTTTTCCGCCTCGTGCGCCCGCGTACGAGCATCTTCGTAGTAGTACCCGGCGTGGTCGAATTGCTTCAGGTCGAATGACAGCCACCCGGCCTGACGTGAGGCTTCGCCCAGCGTCGAGAGCATCCGAGGCCGCAAGCCGGCCGGACAATCAGGTACCAGCGCACGAGTCAGGTCACGCTGGGCCAGGACGGTGGGCAGGACGGCCTGCGGACCCAGCGTGCGCTTCTGCCGCCGGCAGTGCCACAGCACTGATTCAATGTGCTCGATGGTCTGCGCATCGACCCGGCTCGATCCGCTGAGCACCGAGGCCACGCGCTCATGCTCGTCACCAACGGTGGTGGGAAACACCGACGCGGCGGTCCCTGCCCAGGCTAGAAGACGCAGCACGTCGCGACGGTCCATGGTGTGCGCCCACCTGCGGAGAAACCCAACAAGCTGATGGTACGCCTGGTCGCGGTCACGGGGCGTGACGCGCATTTCGCGCTCAGGCGTCACCAGCGACCCGAGGTATTGCATCAGCATCGCGACAAGCGTGTCCGGCAGTTGAAGACCGGTTGCCGCCGCCCACACCGCGACATCACCTGGCACAACGAGTTCGGCATCAGGTTCGCATACCGTCAGCGCGGTATCCGGCGGGTTCGCCGCGCTGTCACGATTCCGGAAATCCGGCAGATCAACGAGTAAGTCACTGACAGCGCACTCGTACAGCTCCGCCAGCTTAGCGAGGTTGTCGAACGTCGGGGCGTGTCCAGTACGGCTCGGCCACTGCTCCCAGTAGGAAAAAGACTTGAAGGTCTTCAGCTCATCGGGCCAGCGCTGATTCCACTCGTGTGCGGCCTCGTGCTGGCTCCACTCATGGGCGTAGCGGAAGGCTACCCGGGCATTGAAGCGGTAGCGCTGCCGCAAAGCTTCAGCCACGTCCACCCAGGACTTGCCCGCAGCCCGCAGCGAACGCACCAGCTGCTCACGCTGCTGCTTCTGACTGCGCAGCTCGCCCATAGGCCTACCCCCTTGACGCCGTGCGGCGCCTCACTTGGCAGAGGCGGCTTCCGGACCTGGCAGAGAGACGCTACCGGCCGCGCAGAGCCTGGCCAAACTGGTACGGAAGTTCCCTGTGCGGTTGGGATACCAAGGGCTAGAGTTCGTAGTCGCTCAGGATATGTCCTCACCCGAGCGGCGGGCACGGTTGCGATCAAGGCCCCAGGGCCGGGCATCCCTCCAGCTGGCGTTGCGTCCTTCAGTCCCAGGACGTATCCCCCCGCTTCCCGCCAGTCTGCTGCTCCCCGGTCCTCCGGTGCCGTCCAGGCAGCGGCGATGACGTTTTAGGAGCACAGGCACGGTGGGCGGGGCGATAGACCCGGAGCCGGGTGATGGCCGTCTTGATTACAGCATTTGTCCCGGTGTGCCCTGCCCTGGGACGGTGCTGGTCGCCCGCATGACGGGCGGCGGCTACCTCCTGATGGCCTACCCGCACCGGGAACCAGCCGCCTTCGTGGTGAGCGACGACGCGGATCTTCTGCGTGATGCGCTACGGGCCGCGTTCGGGTACCCCACAGCCGAGATCACCAGCGGGACCAGTAACCCGGCACCTCAGGCCAGCGTCTCTCCTGGCAAGCGGGTGCGACTATGATCCGGGCAGACCCCGAACTCTTAGCCGGCCTAGCTCGGCTCAACCGTGACATGGTGGCGTTCTGCATGCGCCTCATGGACGACCTCGCCACCGCCGATGAGCAGCGGGACTATGCCCAGC
>DASTBN010000802.1:0-9344 GCA_035712045.1 Pseudonocardiaceae bacterium | reverse complement strand
AGCGGCTCCCAGTCCCAGCGGGCGGCTGATCGGCAGGCTTGACCGGCCCGATCTGGTGGGCGGGAGGGTTTGCGTCATGACCCACCACCTATCCGTCGCATTGCGACACGGAGCACCAGGACGTAAACCCCGAGCGCCACGACACCACCCAGGGACAGCAACGCGAGGTCGGCGAGCCGATCGCCGTGATCAATCCGCTGGACCCACCACATCGCGGCGGCCACCGGAACGATCGCGAGGGTGGCGAGGCCCGCAGCCGCCAGGCCCCGTCTTTCGAGGAACCGCTCGGGCCGGATCACCCGCCGGACCCACCGGAGCACTGTCCCGGCGGCGGCGAGCTCGCCGGCCAGGATGGCGGCCACCAGCCAGATCAGGCGGGTTGATCCGGCGGGCATGAGCAGAGCCGCCGCCGCGAACACGATAACCACGCCGAAGGCCACCTCGCTGGCCCGGCGGGGGACGCGGTCATCGAGCCGGGCGAACAGCGCGCGGCGGCCGATGTCGTGCACCCCGCCGACCAGCTGGGCCACCGCCACCAGAGCCAGGCAGGTGGCCAGCGGCACGATCAGGTCCGCGTTCCGGAGCTCGCCGTTGGCCAGGACGTTCGCGGTGGGCCCGGCGAGCACCGCGAGCAGCACCAGCAGCGGCAGGCTCGCGGTGATCGCATAGGTCAAGCCTTGCCGCCAGCCCGACGCGAACGTGGCGCGGTCTTCCCGGTGCGCGGCGTCAGCCAGCCCTGGCAGCGCGGCCATCGACACCGCCCGGGCGCTGACGTAGGACATGGCGAAGAACACCGAGTAGGACAGCTGCACGACGAACGTGCCGCCCGGCACCGTGCCGGCGAGCGCGAGCAGGACATACATGGCCGCGGTCGGCCACGCCGCCACTCCGATCGAGCGGGCCAGCCGGCGGATGATCTCGCGAGTCTCGGGGTCACGCCGCGAGGTCATCGAGGGCCAGCTCAGCAAACCCACCCGGGCGGTGCCGAAGAGCTGCAGCGCCGCGTGCATGGCGACGGCGACCGTGCTGCCCATCCCGAGCACGATCACCATCTGGACTGGCACCCGCCCGACGTCCAGGCCGGTCCCGTAGTACCAGCCGGCCCAGACCACTGTGAGGATCAGGATGCCGTTCTCCACCACCTGCGCGCCCGCCGCCAGCGCGAAGCGGCCGCGCGCCTGCTGGGCGGACATCCCGAGGTGGAGCAGGACGTAGAGCGGCACCTGCGGTGCGACGAGCAGGACGAGCAGCGTGGTGATCCACAGGCCGCGCCAGTGCGCGCCAGCGTCGGGGATCCCGAAGGTCAGCGTCCAGGCGACTACCGGGGACAGCAGCATCAGCAGCCCGACCACGCCCGCCGAGACGGCCAGCAGCCACCCGCTGACCCGGCTGAATACCTGCCGGGCCCGCTCCGTGCCGCCGTCGCCGAAGGCGTTCACCAGGGCGGGCACGACGACCATCCCCAGCACCGGCCCGGCGATCATCGTGAACACCATGTTCGGCACGACGTAACCGGTCTGGAAGGCGTTGGCGAAGTAGGTGGGCCCGAGCACCGCCCCGATCACCACGACCCGCAGCAACCCGGTGGCCCTGCTGATCAGGGTCCAGCCCGCGACTGTGACCGAGTTCTTCGCCGTCGTGGTTGGTGTGGGGGTCCCGCGCGCTGTCACCGTTGAAGCGGCCACAGCCGAGGCCTCACGGCCTCGCCGGGCGCCGGGCACCCAGCGCGACCATTGCGCCAGCCACGATCACACCGACCAGGGCACCGGTACCAGCCGCGATCCATGGCTGGGGGAACACCACATCGGGCAGCGAGTAAGGCGGCGTCAGCAGCTGCACCGGCGGCCCCCCTTCACCCCTGAGCTTGGCCTGGTTGATCTGGTTCTGGATGGCCTTCTCCTGGTCCAGGGCCCCGGTCAGCTGCGCCCGGGCGTCGTTGAGGGCCACCTGGGTGGCCGTTCCGGCCAGTACCGCGGAGGTGAGCTGGGTGACGCGGGTCTGCTGCTCCTGGGTCTTCGCCTGGGCGTCCGCGAGCTGGGTCTCCAGGTAGCGGGTAGCACCGGTGGGCTGACTGGCCAGCGCCAGGTAGCCATCGATCACGGCCTGGAGGGTCTGCATGGCGGCCAGCTTGGAGGATCCGTCGGCTTCCACCTGGATCACGTTGCTGTTGGCGAGGACCTGGACGCTGACCTCTTTGTCGAGGTCCTTGACCTGGCGCCCTTGTTTGCGGGCGATGTCTCCCAGCAGCCGGGGGCTCTTCAGCAGCACCAGCTGAGTGGAGAGCTGGCGATCCTGCTTCAGCGGATCACCGCCCTGATCCTGGCCGACCGAGTAGAGCACCTCGGCACGCGCGCCGTAGGTCTTCGGCAGGATGAGCGCGCCGGCCAGCCCAGCGGCCGTGCCGAGCAGGATGATCGTCATCGCCATCAGGACCAGGCGCACTGTCACCGGGCCACCGCCGGTATCAGCCAGCGGGCCATCCCCCGGGCCGTCCGGACGCGGGGGGGCGACCTCGCCTGTCACCGAGGTCTTCTCGAGCTGTTCCTCGATGCCCATCGAACGTCCATTCGATTCGCTAGCCCCGTACTGGAAAACATTGGACACGTTCGTCACAGCGCACCTCCGAGCACATCGCAGACCCGTGCGACCTGCTCAGCGCTCAGGGTCGGGGACATGGGAAGGGACAGGATTCGGCTGGCCGTTCGCTCGGCCACCGGCAGCGCCTCCGCGCCGGGTGTCGCCTCGTAGATCTCCGTCAGGGCTGGCTGCTGATGACACGGGATCGGGTAATGCACGCCCCACCCGATACCGGCCTCGGTGAGCGCCGCGCCGACGGTAGCGCGGTCGTCGACCTGAACGACCGCCAGGTGGTACACGGGTTCGGCGCCGGGCTGAACGGACACCGGCGTGCAACCGGCAGGCAGCATCTCCCGGTAGCTGGCCATCGCGGCGGCGCGACGGGCGTTACCGGCGTCCAGCCACCGCAATTTGGCCGAGAGCAGCGCGGCCTGCAGGGTGTCGAGTCGGCTGTTTCGCCCAGTCAGATCGTGCAGGTAGCGGTCGGTGGAGGACCGCCCGTGGTTGGCGAGGCTGCGGATCGTCTCGGCCAGGCCGAGATCGCTGGTCACCACCGCGCCGCCGTCACCGAGAGCGCCGAGGTTCTTACCGGGGTAGAAGCTGAACCCGGCCGCGATGCCCACGCTGCCCGCGGTCGCACCCTGGTGCCGGGCGCCGTGGGCCTGCGCGGCGTCCTCGATGTGGGCGAGCCCGTGTGCTGTGGCGATCGCCGCGATGGGTTCGGGATCCACCATCTGCCCGTACAGGTGCACGGGGATGATCGCCGCCGTGGAGCTATTGATCTCTGCCTCGGCGGCGTCCGGATCGATCAGCAGGGTGTCCGGGCGGACATCGACGAACCGTGGCCGGGCGCCAGTCGCGCATACCGCCTCAGCGGTCGCGATGAAGGTGTTCGCCGGGATGATGACCTCGTCACCGCTCCCGATTCCCAGGCCGCGGAGGATGAGCTCCAGCGCGTCGGTCCCGTTGGCTACCCCGATGCAGGCCCTGGCTCCGCAATAGGCCGCGAATTCATGCTCAAAACGCTCGACTTCGGGGCCGCCGACGAAGTGCCCGTGATCCAGCACGGTCTTCCACGCCAGATCGAACTCCTCGCGCGACCCGTTGTTGACGCCGTGGAGATCGAGAAAAGGGATCTGGGCCGGGGTGCGGGCTCCGCTGGTCATGAGGCCACCCCCCGCACACGGTCTGCGCCAGCCCGGTCGATCCTAGCCGCGACGAAGGCGGGACGGCCGGTGGCCTCCGCGACGTCAGTGGCGGCGAGAACTCGCACAATGTCCAGGCCCCGCTCACCAGAGGTGTTCGGCGTCGCGCCGGTACGGATGCAGCTTATGAAGTGGCTGTCCTGCACCAGGAGCGGTTCGTTGAACTGAATGTATGGCGAGACGATGTCGCCGGTTCGGTATGAGACGGGCATGGCGTGCGACTCACTATCAGGATCGGTTGGATCGACACCGATGTCGTATATCCTGACGCGCTCGTTATCCGACATATCGTTGTAGACGGCCATTTTCCGCTCGCCGACGACGGTCACCCGCCGGACCTTGCACGGGTCCAGCCAGCTCACGTGCACGAATGCGTGGGTAGCCGCGCTCTCGAAGTCCAGCCGCAGGTAAGCCACGTCCGCGTGACGATGCCCGACGTGCCGGTTGGCCCACACCGAGGCGGTGCGGGGAACCTCGCCGAGCAGGTAGGAGGCGATCGAGATGTCGTGCGGGGCGAGGTCCCAGATGACGTTGCAGTCACACTGGTACTTGCCCAGGCTCAGCCGGGCGGCGTCGATGTAGAGGATCCGGCCGAGCTCACCGGAATCGATGATCTCTTTGAGCTTCCAGACCGCCGCGTTGTACTCGAAGGTGTGGCCCGCCATCAGGTGCACGCCGCTGGCCGCGGCCGCGTCGACCATCTCCTCGGCGTCCTCGACGGTCGTCGCCAGCGGCTTCTCCACGAGGACATGCCGTCCCTGGCGCAGCGCCCGCAGCGCGACAGGGGCATGGGCGGTCGGAGGGGTCGCGACGACGACGGCGTCCACCCGGCTCAGGACATCGTCCAGGCCCTCCGCCGATTCCGCTGTGGGATAGGTCCTTCTCGCCTCCGCGATCCGCTCCGGATCGCTGTCGACGATGGTCACCTGCACACCCGGCATGCTGCTGAGCACGCGAATGTGCTTGGAACCCCAGTACCCGTAGCCCACCACCGCCACGCGGACGTCGGGTTCGAAGGTCGTGAGACCTCCCGATTCGCGGCGAGCGAGGTTTCCTGCGGATTGAGTGCTATGTGTAACGAACTTCATCGAGACGGTTCCCCCTGCCGTGGCCCGAGATGCCTGTCGACTACGCATTGTCGCAAGACGCATACGGAAGATGAGCCCAGCTGTGCCCGAACCGGCGCCAGGTCAGCCGAACTCTGCCTGTTACTACGGTGGGTTCGCCCCTCCCCACAGTGCGTATATCTGCGGCCTGCCGTGAGGCGTTACCTGGTTACGGCAACACTGCCATCTTTCACCCAGATGGCGCAATCAGGTATCTCAGCGTGTTGGCCGCGTAAAGTTATCACCCGATCACGCAGCGCAGTAACCAGTGCTCCGGGGTCTGCGCCGGGAGTCATTTCAGGGCCGCTCACACCCGGTTCGTGAGCTTGGCGAGCCGTTGCGGCGTCGGCCAGCGGACGTTCCATGCCCAGCCGAGCTTCTCGAACAACCAGATCACCCGCGCGGAGATGTCGATCTGACCGCGGAGCACGCCATGCCGGGCCGAGGTCGGATCGGCGTGGTGAAGGTTATGCCAGGACTCCCCCGCGGACAGGATCGCCATCGGCCAGAAGTTCGCGGCCCGGTCACGCGAGGCGAACGGCCGACTGCCGATCATGTGACAGACCGAGTTCACCGCCCAGGTGACGTGGTGCAGGAACGACACCCGCACCAGCCCAGCCCAGAACAGGCCGGTCACCACCGCCCACCAGGACCAGGTCACCAGCCCGCCGACGACGCCGGGGAGCACCAGCCAGATCCCGGTCCACAGCCAGAACAGCTTGCTGACCCGCACCATCGTCTTGTCCGCCAGCAGGTCCGGCACGAACCGGCGCGGATTGGACAAGTCACGATTGAACAACCAGCCCATATGGGCGTGCCAGAAGCCCTTCGCCACCGCGACCGGGGAGGTGCCGAACAGCCACGGCGAATGCGGATCACCCTCCTTGTCGGAGTACGCGTGATGCCGCCGGTGATCGGCCACCCAGTGCAGCAATGGCCCCTGCATGGCGGTGCTGCCCAGCACCGCCAGGCCCACCTGGAGCCACCGCTTGGCCTTGAACGAGCGATGCGTGAAGTGGCGGTGATACCCCACGGTGACGCCGAGCAGGCTGACCCCATAGGTGATCGCGAACAGCACGATGTCCACCCAGCCCAGCCCCCAGCCCCAGGCGACCGGCACCGCGACCATGAGAGCCAGCATGGGCGCGATCACGAAGAGGTACACCAAGATCTGCGTTCCCCAGGGCCGCCGGCCGGAGATGACCGGCTCAGGCTCGGGCTCGGTGCGCTGCTGGTCGGCGTGGGCGCTGCGCGTCATCGGCCGGTACTCCTCGTCTGTCGCAGACGCGGCCGGCTGCCACGCCGCAGCGGGTGCCATCATGCTCACACCCTTGGCTAAACCGCGGGCAGCGCTCGTGGCATAACTAGCTGAACCGTAGATTATCTCCCGGCGACCCGTCACGACACGCCGCTTCACAGCATCTTTCGCGCGTGTCGCGGTCCCCTGTCCTGTGTGCCGCAGCTCAGTGCCCCGGGTGTCACTGCCCCAGCGTCGTTACCCCAGCACGCTGCCGCGGCGCCAGGTGACAGGGCCGCACCGCAGCGCGCGCGGCGACCATGCCACGATGTACCTGCGGGATCTATGCCCGCGAATCCGCCGTAGTGTAAAGGCAGCACCTCGGATTTTGGTTCCGATGGTCCAGGTTCGAATCCTGGCGGCGGAGCTCTCCCCTCGCGCCGGTCACGCGTGGCCTCGTCACGGCACCTTTCATGACGCGGACGAAACTCCTGAGTAACCACCAGCTGAACACGAAGACCGGGTGCGTAGGATCCGGGGCGTCAGAGTGAAGCGACGGGAAGGACTCTTCCGATGCTCCCAGCGGGGAGCCTCATCACGGCGATCGTGCTGGCGGCGGGTGAAGGTACCCGGATGCGCTCGGCGATCCCGAAGGTTCTGCACCCGCTGGCCGGCCGGACCCTGGTGGAGCACGCCGTCCGGGCGGCTGCCGGGCTGGACCCCAGGCATCTGGTCGTGGTCATCGGTCACGGCCGGGACGCGGTAGCCGCCCACCTGGACACGGTCGCCACCACGCTGGGACGCGAGGTGCTCACGGCCGTGCAGCACCCGCAGCGCGGCACCGGCCACGCGGTCTGCACCGCGCTGGATGCCTTACCCGCAGATCTGTCCGGGACGGTGCTGGTCAGCTACGGTGATGTGCCGCTGCTGGACGCTCCCGCGCTGGCCGGGCTGGTCACCGAGCATCACCGCGCCGGGCACTCGGCGACCGTGTTGTCCGCGGTGATCGAGGACCCCGCTGGCTACGGCCGGATACTGCGGGATGCCTCGGGCGCGGTCACCGGCATCATCGAGCACCGAGACGCCACCGCGGCGCAGCGGGCCATCCGGGAAATCAATTCTGGGGTATTCGCGTTCGATACCGGGGCGCTGCGCCAGGCGCTGCGCCAGCTGCGGCCATCGAATAGCCAGGGTGAGCTCTACCTCACCGATGCGCTGGGCCTGATGCGTGAGCGTGGTCTGCCGGTCGGTGCGCACCGCTGCGCCGACCCGTGGCTGGTGGCCGGGGTGAACGACCGGGTGCAGCTGGCCGCGGTGGGCGCGGAGCTGAATCGGCGGCTGCTGGAGCACTGGATGCGGGCCGGGGCCACCGTCGTCGATCCTCCCTCGGTGTGGCTGGACTCCGACGTCGAGCTCGCCCCCGACGTCGTGCTGCGTCCCGGGGTGCAGCTGCACGGGGGCACCGTGGTGGGCCCGGGCGCGGTGATCGGGCCCGACTCGACGCTCTCCGGCTGCGTGATCGGCGCCGGAGCCAGCGTGGTGCGCACGCATGCCATCGATGCTGTGGTGGCCGAGGGAGCCCAGGTCGGCCCGTTCGCGTATCTGCGGCCGGGCAGCCGGATCGGCGAGCGGGCCAAGGTCGGCACCTTCGTCGAGACCAAGAACGCTGAGCTGGGGCCAGGCGCGAAGGTACCGCACCTGAGCTATGTCGGGGACGCGACGATCGGCGAGGGCAGCAACATCGGCGCGGCCACCGTGTTCGTCAACTACGACGGAGTGGCCAAGCACCGCAGCGTCGTCGGCGCGCACGCCCGGACCGGCGCGGACAACATGTTCGTCGCCCCGGTGAGCATCGGGGACGGCGCGTACACCGGGGCGGGCGCGGTGATCACCCAGGACGTGCCGCCGGGAGCGCTGGCGGTGTCCTGCAACCGTCAGCGCAACATCGAAGGCTGGGTGAACCTGCGGCGCCCCGGAACCCCGTCGGCCGAGGCGGCGAGCCGGGCGCAGGCCGGCGGCGGCCCAGAGGGTCAGGAGCGAGCATGAGTTTTTCCACCGTGTCGGCGACACCCAAGAAGAGCCTGATGCTGCTCTCCGGGCGTTACCACCCGGAGCTGGCCGATGAGGTGGCCAAGCACCTCGACGTCGCCGTCACCCCCCAGTCGGCCTACTCCTTCGCCAACGGGGAGATCTTCGTCCGGTTCGAGGAGTCGGTCCGCGGCTGCGACGCGTTCGTCGTGCAGGCCCACACCGCCCCGATCAACGACGCCATCATGGAGCAACTGATCATGGTGGACGCGCTCAAACGAGCCTCCGCCAAGCGCATCACCGCCGTCATCCCGTTCTGGGGTTACAGCCGCCAGGACAAGAAGCACCGTGGGCGCGAACCCATTTCCGCCCGGCTGATCGCGGACATGTTCAAGGTCGCCGGCGCGGACCGGATCATGACGGTGGACCTGCACACCTCCCAGATCCAGGGCTTCTTCGACGGCCCGGTGGATCACCTGTTCGCACTGCCCGTGCTGGCCGGGCACATCAAGCACACCTACGCCGGACGCGAACTCGCCGTGGTGTCCCCGGACTCGGGCCGGGTGCGGCTGGCCGAGCGCTGCGCCGACACCCTCGGCGGCACACCACTGGCCTTCATCCATAAGACCCGCGACCCCGGCAAGCCCAATCAGGCGGTGGCCAACCGGGTGGTCGGTGACATCGACGGCCGGCTCTGCGTGGTCATCGACGACATGATCGACACCGCTGGTACGGTCACCAGCGCCGTGCGCGCGCTGCACGATGCCGGCGCCGCCGACGTGATCATCGCCGCCACCCACGGAGTCCTCTCCGAGCCGGCCACCCAGCGCCTGTCCAGCTGCGGCGCCCGTTAGGTCATCCTCACCAATACCCTGCCCATCCCCGATGACAAGCGCTTCCCCGCCATGACTGTGCTCTCCATCGCCCCCCTGCTGGCCCGCGCCATCCACGAAGTCTTCGACGACGGCTCGGTCACCAGCCTTTTCGACGGCAACGCCTAGCCGCCCCTCCCGGTGTGCCGGGCCCTGGTGCTCAGCTGGCGGCCGGCCCGCGTACGCTTGACCCATTACCTCGGCGAGGGAGAGCCACGCGCTCTTCGTGATCGACGCGGTGGTGTCGCGTTCCGCGCGCCCGTGCCCGGTCACCAGAGCGGGCACCGCCACCGCCGCAGGCCCGTCCAGCTTGATCCGG
>DASTBN010000801.1:0-3348 GCA_035712045.1 Pseudonocardiaceae bacterium | reverse complement strand
CGCAGCACACCGAGATCCCCGGCTCGTTGCCGGCGTTCTTCGGCAACATCACTATCGGCGGCGGCCCCGCGCCCGTGCGGGCGTACCTGGACGAGCTGCTGCCCGACGTGCTGGCGGGCCGCATCGAGCCCGGCCGCGTGTTCGACCGGAACGTCGGCCTGGACGGCGTCCCCGACGGCTACCGCGCCATGGCCGACCGCGAGGCCATCAAGGTCATGGTGACCCCATAAGCGCCCGCTCGGCCTCCGGCAGAACAGCGGCCACCGTCTGAGTCCCGGTCACCTGCCACTACAGTCTGGCGGCGGAAGGAACATGGCGAGGGCGAGCAGGGGCACATGGCGAAGACGGCGCGGGAACAACTGGCGCGGCTACTCGGCGGCTCCGAGCCGACCGGATCGTTCAGCGCTCAGCTGCTGGCGCCGGCGCATTTGCTCCAGCTTGAGGTGTCTGGCGTCGGACCAGTGAGCCTTCCGGTCCGCGCGCCCCTGGCGAAGAAGCTGATCTCAGTGGCGCGATCGGCGATGTTCGGGCGCGGGGAGCAGACGCTGACCGACACCAGTGTCCGTGACACGTGGGAGCTCACCCCGGATCAGATCACGCTCGGCGGACCAGGCTGGACGGCGCTGATGAACGGCGCGCTGGAACGCTTTCGTGACGAGCTCGGACTCCCGCAGACCTCACGCCTGCGGGCCGAGCCGCACTCGATGCTGGTATACGGCAAGGGGCAGTTCTTTCTCCCCCACCAGGACTCGGAGAAGGACGACGCGATGGTGGGCACGCTGGTGGTGTCGCTGCCTTCGGCGCACACCGGTGGGGAGCTGGTCATCGACCACGCCGGGGAGAGCACCGCCTACCGGGCGTCGAAGGAGGAGCTGACCTTCGTCGCGTTCTACGCCGACTGTCGTCACCAGGTCACGCCTGTCAGGTCCGGATACCGGGTGACACTCACGTTCAACCTGCTCTGCGGCGCCGAGACCCCGGATCCGGAGGTTGGCCCCGCCGTCGAGCTGGCGCACTGCCTGACCAAGCACTTCACCACGCCGGCCACCCCGCGATACGGAGGCTGCGATCTCGGCCTGCCGAACCGGCTGGTCTTCCTGCTCGACCACGAGTACACCCAGCGGGGCCTGAACTGGCGCCGGCTCAAGGGCGCCGACGCGGAGCGGGCCGCGCTGGTGCGCGCCGCGGCGGAGCAGGCCGGGTGCGAGACGGTGCTGGCACTGGCCGAGGTGAAGGAGACCTGGGACGTCCTGCCATCCGACAGCAACCAGTGGGACGACTACGACTACTACGAGGATGAGGATGAGGACGACCGCGGCCCGGGTGTGGACCCCGACGACTTTCAGCTCAATGAGCTGATCGACGATGAGATCACCCTCGGCTGGTGGACCGGCCCGGACGGCACCGGCGGCGAGGCGATCTCGCTGCGCGTCCCCGACTACGAGGTGTGTGCCACCACCCCGAACGCGGGCCTGGTGCCCTGCCAGTCCGAGTACGAGGGCTACATGGGCAACTACGGCAACACGCTGGATCGGTGGTACCGGCGTGCCGCGGTTGTCGTGTGGCCGCGGGACCGGGCGTTCGTAGCGCGTGCCGAGGCCGGATCGCGGTGGGCTCTGCACGAGCTCCGTGATCGCATCGACGCCGGGGACCTGGAGGGTGCACGTGCCGCAGCGGAATCGCTCGCACCGTTCTGGAAAAAGATAGGAACGCAGGAGGGGCTGCTCGGTGCGGCCCTGGACGTTGCGGCGGGCTTGGGCGTCGCCGGGACGGCGGCGATGCTGCTGGAACCGTTCCGGGTGCAGACGCTCACGCAGGAGCATGCGGGCGGGTTGGCGGCGGCGGCCGGGCGGTACGGCGAGGACTGGACGAGGAGCGTCATCGACGGGTGGTTCGGGTCAGGGCACCACTTCGGAACCGACCTGTCCGAGTGGGTCGGCAACAGGCTGCCGGGGCTGTGCGGGACGCTGCGTACCACCGGAGGGCCAGAGGTGGCACGGCTACTGGCCGCCGGAGCCTGGCGCTGGATGGGCGGCCAGCTCCGGCTCTGGACTACCACCGCGCGAAGCGAGATCCGCCAGCCGCAGCTGGAGATGCTGAGCTCGCCGTTGGTGCGGCTGCTGGAGGCGGCCGACGACGAGCTATGCGAGGAGATCACGGGAGCGCTGCGCGAGTGCGGGGACCACGTCCTGGAGTGCTTGATGCCGGCGCTGCGCCTGGCGGACGCGCGGCGCCCAGCGGGGCTCGGCACGCTCGCGCGGGACTGCGCGCAGCGGCTCGGCACGATCATCGCGCGGCCGCTGCGGGAGGAAGACGACTGGGCTATCGAATGGACCGGGTGCGGGTGCGGCCTCTGTGACACGCTGGGGACGTTTCTCGGCTCCCGGTCACAGCGGATCCTCGCGTGGCCGCTGGCGACAGACGGACGCCGGCACGTGCACACCCAGATCGACTCGGCAGGGCTGCCGGTGCGGCACCAGACCCAGCGGCAGGGGCGGCCCTACACTCTGGTGCTGACAAAAACCAACGAGCTGTTCACGCACGCCACGAACGCGCGGCACAAGGCCGTGACCGACCTGGCGTGGCTGACATCGACGCTGGGGTGACGCATCAGCGCGAACGCACGACGGCGGTAGCGATCTTCTCCGGTAACTTCCGAAGACCGCGCCGGGCACGAGATGCGTAGATGATGGTGCAGCCGGTGCTCACGACCGGTTCAGGAACTCGGTTTCAACCTCATGCGCCGGGGTGCCCTGGCCAGCATCGAGTTCCGCCCCGCCCTCGGCGATCGCCGCCACGAGTTCCGGATCGGTGGTATCAGCATACAAACCAGACCCTGCTGGTTGAGGGACCGGAGATCGGATCCGTCCCGTCGGTACCCGTCGCGTGACGGCTGGTTCGCGATGAACTCCACCACGATCATCACCGGGTCGACGGGCCGTCACAGGCCGGAACGGGTCTGCAACGTCTACGGCGCGCAACGCCTCCACACCGGCGCCATCCATCGAAGATCACGGCTACGACCACGCTGCCCACGGCCCGGCGCCAAGGGCCAGTGTTAGCCAGGGGCAACAGACAATTCGAACCGACTGGCGCACGATCTGCAGTTCGGCGCGCCGCCACACCCATCGCGGCATGTGAGTGCGTTGCCCGTACGGGTGGTGGCTTGTGGGCATATGTCCGGAGCCTTGCCGAGAGCGTGGAGCTGCGCGGACGGTGTTGGTCCTCCCGGCCGGTCATCGACCGGTTGATGGGGTCTTCATCGGCCAGCGGCGTGTTCAGTGCCAGGCTGGGCTGAGGCCGGGCGGGTAAGGTTAATCCCATGTTCGCTGCGGAAAATCTCCGGGA
>DASTBN010000800.1:0-3293 GCA_035712045.1 Pseudonocardiaceae bacterium | reverse complement strand
ATCCGGGAGGCCATTCGTCCACAGTCAGCTCCGGCATCGGGAAGTGTTT
The DNA here is from genome assembly GCA_035712045.1 of Pseudonocardiaceae bacterium. Lineage (GTDB taxonomy): Bacteria > Actinomycetota > Actinomycetes > Mycobacteriales > Pseudonocardiaceae. The sequence continues at coordinate 3,244 of DASTBN010000800.1, read as the reverse complement.
GACGTTGCCGGTAGCCAGGCGGGCGCCGATCGCGACGGTGACTGCGCCGATCAGGCAGTCGGCCTGATGCAGGGTGATACCCCGGGCAGCGTGTTCGCGTCGCCAGGTACCGGCTCGTCGGGCGTCGGCTTTCCGGATCGGGAGCACCCGAACTGCGGTGAACAATGCGTCGGCTGCGGGCTGCTCACTCGGCCGCAACCCGCGGACGATTTCCTCAACGTTCACAGCGGTGGTCAGCAGGATTTCCCGACGCGAGGCGAGCTCGCGCAGTCGGTCCGCAGCGGGCCGTCCCCGCAGTGCGTCGATGAGGACGGTGGTGTCCAGCACGAGGGCGCACATTAGCTGGCGAACTGTTCGCGATCGGTACGCTGGGCGCCTACCCAGGCCGCTGGATCAGCGTCCCAGTCGTGTCCGGAGTCCGGGATGGAGCCCAATGCGGCCTCGAGGGCATCGGAGCGCTTGAGCTCGTCGATGGCTCTGCGCACTGCTTTAGCGATGAAGCTGCTCCGCTCGCGGGCACCGACGATCTGGTCGAGATCGCCGACCAGATCGTCATCGAGTGTGATGTGCAGACGCATGGCCACAATATAGCCCACTACCCTGCTGAGATCGGCTATACCATCGAGCGTGATCTCAGCTGCCTCAGGTGCGCGGACACTAGCTCCATCGCCGGTTACCGGATCACCGTTGTGATAGTGCTGGGACTGGCCGCGACGGTGCCGACTGACGAATATTCCAACGAGTGCTGGCCAGGCGCCGTTAGGCGATAGTGAGCAGATCGAACACCTCCCGGGCAAAGTAGCCGGTGGTGCCGCGTTCCACGTTCTTGCGGGTCACGGTTCTCGCATCAGCCAGTTCTTCCAGCGCGGTGCGCGCGGCGGGGGCCGGGGGCCGACACCGCCAGCATCCGCTGGATGGTCCGGGCGGTGACCAGCGGGGTTTCTGGGAGCATCTCGATGAGCCGCGCAACCGCCGAGTCAGCCTGCGGGACTTGCCGGACGCCCTGAGCGCTGCGACATGTGGCCAACTGTTCGCGCCACCGTGCGCGTTTCCAGACCGCCGCGAGCCGTGCTGAGCTGTACAACACGCTGAACCCTGGTACCCATCGTCCCTGAGCCGGGCGACGGACGTATGTTTGCCGCCTACACTTCCGTGTATGACGCAATCAATTGAGCTGGAGGGCGTCCAGGACGGCGGAGCTGCGGTGCGTGCCAGCGGCGCGCACCGTACGGCCGGGACTGAGCGCAAGCACTACCCGGAGCCCGCGGCGTTCAGCCACCGCCAGATCATGACCATTCTCACCGGGCTGATGCTGGGGATCCTGCTCGCGGCGCTAGACCAGACGATCGTCTCCACCGCGATCCGGACCATCGCCGATGACCTGCACGGGCTGAACCTGCAGGCCTGGACGACGACCGCTTACCTGATCACCGCGACGATCTCCACCCCGCTCTATGGCAAGCTCTCCGACCTCTACGGGCGCAAGCCGTTCTTCCTCGCCGCGATCTCGATCTTCATCGTGGGGTCGGTGCTGTGCACGATCTCCACCTCGATGTACGAGCTCGCCGCCTTCCGCGCTCTCCAGGGCCTGGGTGCCGGGGGGCTGATATCGCTGGCGTTCGCGATCATCGGTGACATCGTGCCGCCCCGGGAGCGGGCCCGGTACCAGGGCTACTTCCTGGCCGTATTCGGCTCCGCGAGCGTGATCGGCCCGCTGGCCGGTGGCGGGTTCGCCGGGGCCGGGGAGATCCTGGGCATCGCGGGCTGGCGATGGGTGTTCCTGGTCAACGTCCCGATCGCGGTCGCCGCCCTGGTCGTGGTGGCCAGGGTGCTCAACATCCCGCACACCCCGCGCGAGGCCCGCATAGACTGGCCCGGCGCGGTGGCGCTGACCGTCGCGGTAGTGCCGGTCCTGCTGGTGGCCGAGCAGGGCAGGGACTGGGGCTGGGGGTCGGCCGGCTCGATCGCCTGTTACGTGATCGCCGGGGCGGGGCTGGCTGGTTTCGTCCTCGCCGAGCGGGCGATCGGTGATGACGCGCTGCTGCCGCTGCGGCTGTTCCGCGGCAGTGTCTTCAGCGTCACATCGGCCTCGGGCCTGGTCATCGGCATGGGAATGTTCGGTGGCCTGGTGCTCATCCCGCTGTACCTGCAGATCGTCAAAGGTGCCTCACCCACCAAATCCGGCTTGCTGCTGCTTCCGCTGATGGCGGGAATCATCGTCGGATCGATGATCAGCGGGCAGCTCACCGCCCGCACCGGGCGCTACAAGATATTTCCCGTGCTGGGCACGGCGATGATGACCGCGTCCCTGCTCCTACTGTCCTTCCGGCTGAAGGTCGCTACCCCGCTGACGGAGGCCGGCGTCTACATGGCGCTGTTCGGGCTCGGCCTGGGCGGCTGCCTGCAGACGCTGATCATGGCGGCGCAGAACGCGGTGCCGCCGAGGGACATGGGCGTGGCCAGCGCCTCGTCGACATTCTTCCGCCAGATGGGCGGGACGCTGGGCGTCGCGGTCTTCCTGTCGATCCTGTTCTCCTCCGTCGGAGGCAAGATCGCTGAGGCGTTCCGCGCCATCGTGCCGACACCGGAATTCCAGGCCGCGCTCGCCGATCCCGTGGTCCGGGCCAATCCCGCCAACGACGCCGTGCTGCGGGCCGTGCGGGGCGGGGGATCCGCTAACGCCGGTGGCGTGCTGCAGGACTCCTCGTTCTTGCAGCACATCGACCCCCGGTTGGCCCGCCCGTTCCTCGTGGGATTCTCCGACGCGATGGGCGTGGTTTTCCTTGTCGCTGCGGGGGTGATGCTCATCGCCTTTGTGCTACTGCTTTTCCTGCGGGAGATCCCGCTGCGAACACAATCCGGGATCGAAGCGCTCGCGGCCGAGTTCGCCGCCGAGACGGGTGACGGCCTCGCCCCGGTGATGCCCGCGGCGCCCCCGGCGTTGTCCGCGGAACCCCCGGGCCGGCCTGGCGAGGTGCTGGCTGAGGGCGGCGCCAGCCTGTCCGGCACCGTCTACGCCGCGGGATCCGGGCAGTCCATCGCCCGCGCCGCAGTCACCCTGATCGACGCCCGCGGCGACGTCGCCGCCATCACCAGCACCGGAGCCGAGGGAGGTTTCGAGTTCAGCACTCTCGGCCAGGGCCAGTACACCCTGACCGTGGCGGCGCTCGCCGCGCGCCCCGTGACGCGCCGCGTGGAGATCCCGGCGCGCGGGGCGCTGGTGCACGATATCGAAGTGGCCGCC
>DASTBN010000799.1:0-2444 GCA_035712045.1 Pseudonocardiaceae bacterium | reverse complement strand
CGCACGCCGCCTCCGCTGGCCTCGCCGCGCCGTTCCGGGACTCGGCGGTCCTAGTCGCCGATGGGCGCGGCGAGGCCACCTCCTACCTCAGCGGCTGCTACCGCGACGGCGAGCTGGAGGTGCTGGCCACCCAGGAGCTCCCGCATTCGCTGGGCTTGATGTATGAGGAGGTCACCGAGCACCTCGGGTTCCTGCGCTCGTGCGATGAGTACAAGGTGATGGCGCTGGCCTCTTACGGCCGGGCACCGCACACCGAACCCGCGCTGCTGGGCAGGCTGCGGGAGGTCGTGCGCACCACCGGTGAGGGTGGGTTCCGAGTGACGCCTGTCGACTGGTCGGAGCTGGCGAAGCGGCGCCCGCCCGGCGCTGAGCTGCAGCCCGGGCACGTGGAACTTGCCGCCGCGGTGCAAGCCCGGCTGGAGGAGGTGCTGCTGGAGCTGGCGGACTGGCTGCACCGGCGTACTGGGGCGCGGCGGCTCACCATGGCCGGCGGGGTGGCGCTGAATTGCGTGGCCAACACCCGGCTCGCCGCCGAGGGGCCCTTCGACGAGCTATGGGTGCAGCCCGCCGCGGGTGACGCGGGAACCGCGCTGGGCGGGGCGCTGCACCTCGCGCAAGTCCTGGGTGAGCAGATCACCCCAATGCCCGGGGCTGACCTGGGCCGTGGCTTCGCCGACGCCGAGCTCGCCAGCTGGCTGGACACCGCGCGGATCCGTTACGAGCGCCCGCCTGACGTGGCGAGCGCTGCCGCCGAAGCATTGGCCGCGGACGCGGTCGTGGCCTGGTTCCAGGGGCGCAGCGAGTTCGGTCCCCGGGCGCTGGGCCACCGGTCGTTGCTCGCCCATCCCGGGCACGCTCGTAACCTTGACCGGCTCAACGCGGTCAAAGGCCGTGAGCCGTTCCGCCCGGTGGCGCCGATGGTGCTCGCTGAGCGGGCCAGTGAGCTGTTTGGCCGCGGCCCGATCCCCAGCCCCTACATGCTGTTCGTGCACGATGTCACGCCTCAATGGCGGGAGCGCATCCCAGCCGTGGTGCACGTCGATGGCACCGCCCGGATCCAGACCGTCGACCGCGACACCGAACCCCTGCTGGCCCGGCTGCTGGATCGCTTCACCGAGCTGACCGGCCTGCCCACCGTGGTCAACACCAGTCTGAACACCGCCGGGCGCCCCATCGTGGACGACCCGCGCGACGCGCTGGAATGCTTCGGCTCCGCCCCGGTCGACGTCCTGGTTCTCGGACCCTTCCTGCTGCGCCGCCCGGAACTCACCCGATGACCTACACGGTCGTGATCCCCACCATCGGCCGCCCCAGCCTGGGCCAGCTCGTGAGTGCCATTGGTTGCGATAGCTCTGTTCGCCACTCACGGCCCATCATCGTTGTCGATGATCGGCCTGACGGGGGCGTACTGCGGCTACCCGGGATCGGTGTTCCGGTGCGGGTGCTCCGCTCGGGAGGCCGCGGCCCGGCCGCCGCGCGGAACGTGGGTTGGCGAGCGGCGGCCACCGAGTGGGTGGTGTTCCTCGATGACGATGTGCTGCCGGGACCGGGCTGGGCCGCTGAGCTGGAGCGCGACCTGCGCGGACTCGGCCCGGATGTGGCCGCCAGCCAAGGCCGCATCGAGGTCCCCCTGCCCGCTGACCGGCGCCCCACTGACTTCGAGCGCGGCACCGCCGCCCTGGCCCGCGCGCGGTGGATCACAGCGGACATGGCCTACCGCCGCGCCGCGCTGCTGCGCGTCGGTGGCTTCGATGAGCGCTTCCGCCGGGCCTACCGCGAGGATTCCGATCTGGCGCTGCGGGTGATCGCCGCCGGCTACCGCATCGTGGCGGGCCAGCGGCGCACCATCCACCCAGTACGCCCATCTCCCCCGCTGGCGAGCGTATCCGCGCAACGCGGCAACGCTGACAACGCCCTCATGCGCCGGCGCCACGGCCCCCGCTGGCGACACCGTATCGGCGAAGGCCCCGGCCGCCTCCCCCAGCACATCCTCACCGCCGCAGCCCTCACCGCGTGGCTGGCGCACCGCGTTCTGGGGACAGACCGCGGTAATCATGATCGGATTTACCGCGGTCTGTCCCCAGAACGCATTTCGTGGGCCGCTAGGGCGGCGGGGATGGTGTGGCTGGGATTGACGGGGGAGTTCGCTGTGCGGAGGATCCTGGCGGGGCCGTGGAGCGCTGGGGAGATCGGGCGGATGGTGGTCACGAGCGTGGCCATCCCGCCGGTGGCGTGCTGGCATCGGCTGGCTGGCGAGTGGCGTTGGCGAGGGGTGTCGCGCGCCAGCGCGGTACCGGCAGCGGTGCTGTTCGACCGGGACGGGACGCTCGTCCATGACGTGCCGTACAACGGCGATCCGGCGGCGGTGCGGCCGGTGCCGGGGGCACGGGCGGCGCTGCGGCGGCTGCGCGGCATCGGCATCCCGGTCGGGGTGGTGACCAACC
>DASTBN010000798.1:0-2158 GCA_035712045.1 Pseudonocardiaceae bacterium | reverse complement strand
CGGCGTGACTTTGACCAGCGGCGCCAGCGTTTTCTTTCCGCTGGTGGAGTTCCAACGCCGGACGACCTCGGCGGGGACAGTCGACGGGCTCTGGCTCATCACGAAGAGCACCCAGCGACCAGTTCGTCAACCAGGTCTCGGCGTCGGTGCAGACACGGCTCGGCCAGGTCGGCTACTCCGCGACCATCCAGAACAGCTATCTCGGGCAGTCCAGCCCGGTCAGGCGCACCAACTGGCGGATTTTCGGCTGGGCGCGGGCCACCTGCAGGCCGCCGCCGTGCGCGGCAGCACGGTTCGCCGCGCCGACCAGCGTAGCGAGCCCAACGGAGTCGATAAAGCTGACCCGTTCCAGATCGACCATCAGCGGGGCGCCGCTGGCTGCCACATCGAAAAGGCGCTCGCGCAGTGCAGTCAGGGTGGAAATGTCGATCTCCCCGGAGGCGGTCACGATCGCGCAGCCCTGTTCGTGCCGGACCTCGATGGTCAGTGCCTCGTCCATGGCCAGCCTCCCAGCGGGCCTAGCCGATAGTCCTGCCCGGGGCCGGAGCGGCGGGTAGTAACCCTTGCCCGCTCCCGGCTACAGCGCAGACCCCCTTCCCGCCAGGTTGCTGCCGAAACCTCAAGCCGCTGCCTTGGTCGCCCGCGCCCAGCGGGTGACCAGGCTTAACGGGCGATGGTAACTAGGTTCGGCAAGGCCGTCGCCAAGATCACCGACGACCTGGATGAGCTGCTGACGTTCTACGACTACCCCAGCTCGTCGAACGACCCGGCGGATCAGGAGGTGATCAGCAAGCCGCGGGACCTGGGTCAGCCCGCCAAGGCCCGGCCGGTATGTCGGTCAGCAGGAACGTCCGGGTCAGGTTCGGCTGCTTGAGGGGGTGGGTGCATGGATGGACTCAGACATGCAGGGTGGGCCGGTAGATGAGCTCTTGGGTGTGGCCGTCGAGCGTCCGGCTCTCGATCAGCTCGAGGTTGAAGTCGGCCCCGCCTGGGAAGATCGGGTCCGCTCCGGTCTGACCGGTGATCACAGGGAAGAACGTCATCTGGACGCGGTCGACCAGGCCGGCGGCCATCAGCGCCCGGTTCAGCGACAGGCTGCCGTGCGAGCGCAACGGCACCTCGAACTCCTCCTTGAGCCGGGCGACGATGTCGGCGGGGTCGCCGCTCACGACGGTCGCGTCCGGCCAGTCGAGGGGTTCTTCAAGGGTGGTCGACACCACCGTTGCCGGCAGATTCCTCATCCGGTCACTCATGGGTCACGGGCCTCGGGCTCCTCGGTGCTCGAGGCCAGCATCTGCGCGGTTGACCGGTCCGTTGCCGGTCTCTCAGCTTGGCTGCGAACGGGCTTGACGCCATCCGACACCACCGCGGAAAAATCAGCACGCATACTCGCCCCGGCCGCCCCCGGATGCGGCCCCAGGGCTTGACCACGGCCAAGATGATCGCGAAGGTCAGCGTGGTCAGCGACACGACAGGGGAGAAGAGCGTGGCACGCCGATCCACAGGTCTTGACTATCCCTCCGTCCTTGCGCCCCTCACCATCTGCTCCTAGCGTGGGTATGCAGCGCAGCCTGATCACACGGGGCAAAGGAACAACAGGACTATCCATATCCCTAGCGGATAGGTGCGAATGCAGAGCGGGGTCTCCGGCAGCGCGGGATCCTGCTTGCGCGCTCGTGCCCCTCGGTTGATACACGTGGGGGTCGCCATGCCGAAGGCTGGCTTCATCGTCGCACGAGTCTCTTTCTTGGTAATCGCCGCAAGCATGCTAGGGGCAACCATGCTCGCCACGCCCGCGGCCGGACAGACGTCCACCTGCTCCTCGACCACCAAGTGCTTCTTCGCGGTATCCGTCTCGCCCGGGCCGGGCACGACGCCGGCGTCGAATCCTACGGCGGGCGCGAGTAACTCTTTTACGTTCACGATCCAAAACGAGGCCTCGCCTCAGCAGCTCGGCGCGGTGAAGATCTCGGCACCCACAGGTTTCATGATCACCGGTGCCTCCGTCGCCCACGGCGCCTCGGGTACGGCCAGCTCCACGTCGAGTTCCGCGCTGTTCACCAATCTGTCCGTAGCCCCTGGGTCGACAGTGACGTTGACCGTGAGCGCAACCGTGTCGTGCGGCAGTGGCTCTTACCAGTGGCCGATCGCTGCCAAG
>DASTBN010000797.1:0-3021 GCA_035712045.1 Pseudonocardiaceae bacterium | reverse complement strand
GTCCACCAGCGAGGTGAGGTTGTTGTCGTGGTAGGCCAGGGACAGCGCTTGACGCAGTTCGCTGACGAACTCCGCGAGGTCGTCGTCGTCGAAATGGCGCAGCCAGGTCAGGTCGCCGAAGTCCACGGGCGTTCGCTCGGTATGGCTTTTTGTCTGCGCGCGTACTACCACGCCGAGGCGATCGGCCCAGAGGCTGACCGCCTCGGCGCTTGCGGCTCAGGTCGCTGACCGTGTAAATCACCTCGCTGGGCATGCCAACATCCTGCTACAGGAATGTGCTGAGCGGTCGAGCCAGCCTTCTCCGCCAGCCCCTCTCCGGAAACTAGGGCGGCAGGGGAAACTCGACGCTACCGGAGTAGGCGGCAGCCTGCGGCACGATCAGCGTGGGCACATGCCAGGCGCCGTTGGCGCGGAACCGCTGAAATAGCGCGGCTGCTCGGTCTGGTTCGTAGCGGGCCGCAGCCTGTGGAAGCAGCTCGGCGAAGACACCTTGCACGCGGACATCAGGAAAGGGCCGGACGAGAGCATCGCCGACCGCAAACGCCATGACTACGCCGCGTTCTGGTCGGCGCTGGGAAGCCCAGTCCTGAACGAGGACGCCGGTAGGGAACTGATCCAGACTTTCGGGACTGGTCCCGGCGGTGGTGCGTAATCATTGGCCGGAGAGCGTCCAAGCTGGCAGCGAAGACGGAGGGCCGATGGGGCTTTTACAGGCTTTGCGCGCCGGAGGAATGTTCCGTCTCAGCCCGAAGCGGACGCTCGGCGGGACTGCCTGCTTCCCGCTCTCGTTTCCGGATTATCAAGATACTATCATCGGTAGACGCTGGGCCGGCGGCTACCATTCGAGTCCCTGTGGTGGTGCAACGTGAATACCAAATTCGCGCGCCGGTCGCGCGCTGTCATGGTAATTTCCGGGATGGTTCTGGCCGGATACGGATCGGCCGCTGGCTCCGCTTCGGCATCGGTGCCTGTCTCCGCTGTCTCGACTAAGACCGCTTTGGTCCCGTCTCATGCCACGGCTCCGGAATGCCGGCCGCCGTCACTGGCGCACTGTTACACCCAAGCCACCATGCGGGCGTACGTTGACCAGGTCATTCCTCTCGTCACGCAGTTCTTCAGGGCGAAATACCCGGCCATGCCGGAGCCGACCCACTACTACATCGCCGAGGGGCAGCAGATGAAGACGGGCTGTCTTGACCGGAACGGCAAGCCCGGCATCGCGGATTCTGTGGCATACAAGTATTGCCCCGCTAATCATAACATCTATCTCGGTCAGGCGGCGTTGTGGCACTACTACAACGACGATGGTGACGCGGCACCGGTGGTCGGGCTGGCACATGAATGGGGGCACCATGTCCAGGACTGGATGGGGATTCCTGAGGGGACTACCAACGACGCGTCGATTAACCACGAGAACCAGGCGGACTGTGTCGCTGGAGCCTGGATCCAATACGCCAATCGGCAAAAATGGATTGAGGCCGAAGATGCCAGAAGTGTCATAAAATTTATTTGGGAAATCCAGAGTGCTGAGGGCGATCCCAACCGGGATCACGGCACCGTGATCGAGCGCGGTAAGTCCATGATCATGGGCTTTACCGGTGGTCTCTCGGCTTGTAACAGCTTCTACCCGGCTACACCTGTTTACCCCAGCTCCGGAGGAAGCTGACCCCGTGACGTCGCGGTTAGGCGACGCGGCAGGAAGGTTCGCGACCAGCGAGGAAGTCTCGGAGGTTGTCGAGGACGAGCATGCCCATAGCGGTGCGGGTCTCCAGGGTCGCGCTGCCCAGGTGGGGGAGCAGGACGGCGTTGTCCAGTGCCAGCAGCTCGGCGGGGATCTCCGGTTCGCCCTCGTAGACGTCCAGGCCGGCGCCGGCGATCGTGCCGGAGCGCAGCGCGGCGATCAGCGCCTCCTGATCGATGACATCGCCGCGGGCGCTGTTGACGAGGAACGCGGTGGGTTTCATCCGGGCCAGCGCGGCGGCGTCGATCAGGTGGGTGTTCGCCGCGCCACCAGGCATGTGCAGGGACACGAAGTCGGCCACCTCCAGCACCTCCTCGATGGTGCCAACCCGGCGGGCGCCGGAGATGCCGTGGTCGGGCTCGAAATCGACCGGGTCGTAGAAGACCACGGGCATGCCGAAGCCGAAGTGCCCTCGCCGGGCCACCGCCACCCCGATCCGGCCCATGCCCAGGATGCCCAGCGTCTTGCCGGTGACATCCGCGCCCATCATGTGTGTGGGCCGCCACCCGGTCCAGCGCCCCGCGCGGACCTCGCGTTCTCCCTCACCGGCCCGGCGGGCCACCATCAGCAGCAGGGTCATCGCGGTATCCGCGGTGGTGTCGGTGAGCACCCCCGGGGTGTTGGTCACCACGATCCCGGCCTTGGCTGCGGCCTGGATGTCGATGTGGTTGTAGCCGACGCCGAAGTTGCCGAGGAACCTGGTCCGCAGCCCGCCCTCGAACAGCTCGGCTGACAGCTTGTCGGAGACGGTGGGCAGCACCACATCGGCCTGCTCCAGCGCGGCGCGCAGCCCATCCCGGCCCAGGGGGACGTCGTCGGCGTTGAGCTGGACGCCAGGAAATCGCCGCACCAGTTCCTGCTCGACCGAGGCGGGCCAGCGCCGGGTGACGATGATGACGGGTTCATCCACGGCGACCTCCAGCGGGGTCAGCTGCCCAGGGTTGGCGGGTTGGTGGTAGGTGAAGAGCCATCAAGGTCTTGGTTGGTGAGGACCCGGGCGACAGTGTCGCCGATGCAGGACGGGTTGGGCGCCATGGTGATACCGGCTGCGGCCAGGGCCTCGATCTTCTCCTGGGCGGATTCGCCCGCTGCGGAGACGATCGCGCCGGCGTGGCCCATCTTGCGGCCCCTGGGGGCGGAGAGGCCGGCGATGTAGGCGATCACCGGTTTGGTCATGTAGTTGGCGACGTATTCGGCGCCCTCAACTTCCTGCGGGCCGCCGATCTCCCCGACCATGATCACCGCGTCGGTATCCGGATCGGCCTCGAAGAGGGCCAGGT
>DASTBN010000796.1:0-3498 GCA_035712045.1 Pseudonocardiaceae bacterium | reverse complement strand
GGGGGCGGGTCTCCCGGACGACGCGGAACAACTCTGGCCACAGGTTGCGGGAATCGTCGTAACCCCGGTGTGCCCCTCCCAGCGACCACGGCTGGCACGGAACGCCACCCGCGACCACATCGACCCCGCCCCGCCATCGGGTGAAATCGATCCTGCGGATGTCACCCTCGATCAGCGGCCACGCCGAGCCGAGGTCCGTGGCCTGGGTGATGCCCGGGTGGAAGGGTTCCGCGACGTTAGCGCGCAATGTCGCGCACGCCCGCTTGTCCAGCTCCACCGCGATCACGTGCCGGAAGCCCCTGTTATGCATGGCCATCGCCAGGCCACCGGCCCCGGTGAACAACTCGACGCTGGTGCCCGCCTCGTGGGATCCCGCGATCGGCGGGGTTCGCCAAGCCGAGTCGTTGATCACCCGGGGACTATACTGCGGCTCGCCTTGCGGCCCGATCGCCGTGGCTGGGTGCATCGTCAGGCGTGGTCGGCGCAGCAGGGGGTGGGGTTCTCCAGCTCGAACGGGGCGAGCGTCCCGTTGGCCGCGGGTACTGTGTGCAGGATCAGCTGGCCGTCTTGCCAGAGCGGCCGGAGAAAACCCCGGGTGTCGACCAGGGTCGACGGATCCGGTGCGGGAGCGGCGAGGACCAGGATACCGTCGATCGCGCTTTTCGCGAGTACTTCCCTCACGGGTAGCACGCCGGTCAGCCGCTGCTGCCCGGGGAACCGGACGGCCCGTCCCGAGCTGCGGTGGTAGTGCGCCCGCGCCGCCTCGGCGGCGCAGCCTTTACCTGAGCCAGGCCGGGCGATGCGCAGGGCAGCCGGGATTATCTCGGCGGCATCCGCCTCTCGCAGCTCAACGGATAGCGCGATATGCGGCTCACTGGTGCGCACCAGATGGGTGCACCCGAACAGCACCATGTTCGCGCCGAGCGCGGCGATGATTTCGGCGAGCAGGTGCTCGGCGGCCCGCACATCGGGTGAGCCGCCGTCGATCCCGAAGATCGAGGTCATCGCACCAGCACGAAAATCGGGTTCGAGTAGAACCACAGGTCCTTCCACGGGTCCGCGTCACCCAGCACGTCCATCGCGGGTCCGGCTGGGTCGATCGCCACGCCCAGCAGGCCGGGTGCGCCGCGGTTGCCGTCGGTGCCCCGGATCCGCACGTAGAACGACTTATCAGCGGTAAAGGAGTAGCTCAACGACACTGAGCCGCTATTGCGGCCGATGTCGAAGGACTTAACGACCTTGGTGGCGGGGGTGGTGAAGGTGTCCTGGTCAGTCACCGGCCCGGTGATGTCGCCGGCGATCACGTCGACCCGGGCCAGGGTGGGCTGGAACTGGGCCCAGTTCGGCCCGTTGGCCAGATCGATGTTGATCGTCAGGATGACCGGTGCGCCACGCCGTACCTGTAATGTTCCCCCCAGCGGTGCGCTCCGGCCCGGGGCCGCGCTCAGCTGCATGTCCAGAGCGGAGATCAGCTGGCCGTGATCCACCCATATCCGGCCGGCTCGCAAGCCATCCATGACGGCCGCGTAGGTGTCGAGGCGTGTGCCGACGTTGGTGCGGCTGTAAAAACCGGGCCAGAAGTCGCTGTTGGTCAGGTTGGCCGGGCCCCCGTGCACCGGGTCGTTAAAGAACCCATTGTTGGTGAAGTCGCTGCCGGGTCCCCGGGTGGAGGTGTCCCCGTAGATCATGTGCGCGTCCGAGTTCGCGGTGATCCACCACGGTTTGCCCTCGGCGAGCAGGCTGTCCCACAACCCGCCGACGGTCGCGGTCATCCAGTCGTAGCCGCCGAAGGTGCGGTAACTCTCCAGCGGGTAACCCGGGAACGACGCCGCTGTGGGGCTGTTGTCGTAGGCGCCCCGGCCTGATCCGGGACCACCGGGCATGGCGATGCCCGCCGCCTGGTGTCCTGGCGCGCCCTCCATCCCGATGGCGATGGCCGGGGAGGCGTCGCGCCAGGCCCGGATCTCGTGCGGGGAGTCGATGCCCTTGCGAGCCGGGTGGTTGGCCAGCATCAGGGCATCCGTGACCCGCCGCCCGGTCACGGCGCTGGCCAGGAAGGTGATCCCGGCTGTGGCCAGCGCCTCGTTGGCGGGTGTGCTGGCGCCGGTGTTGGTGATCACGCCGTCGTAGACGTTCTCGAACTCCTTGAGCACCGCTACCTCGTTGGGTCCCGGATGCACGAATACCGTGCCGTGCTCGGCGGCCGGGATATTCCACTCCAGCCCCTGGAATACCAGGATCTCCGGGATCGCGGCGCGGGCCGCCACGATGTCCGGGTTGACCTTCTCCACCCCGATCTTGGCGTGCTGGGCACTGCCGTGATCGGTGATCACCATCCAGTCCAGCCCGTAAGCGTGGGCGTGCCGGACCTGGTCGATCACCCGGTACTGCGCGTCCGGGCTGTACTGGGTGTGAATGTGGTGATCACCCGCCAGCCACTGGAAGCCACCCTTGGGCGGGCGCGGGCCGTCTCCAGGGCCGTCATCGGGCTCCGCCGCGGCCTGCCCCACAGCGGGGCCGAGCGTGCCGGCGGCGACCGCCGCGGCCCCGAGCGCGCCGGCGCGACGCAGGAATGACCGGCGGGACGAGTCCGCTGGCGGCAGCTCGTCATCGGGGATGGAAAGGTCGAGCGCGGGCGGCAAAGCCGCGTCGTGGCCGTCGTGGTCATGCGGGTGGTGGTGTCCCATCGAGCGTTCTCCTGATGTCGCCGGGATGAACCATACGTTCCGGGCAATGTGCGAGGATCGCCTGAACGAATGGTGACGTGAGAAGTAAGAATGGATGGCGCGCCGCAGATTTCTGATGACTCTCGTTAGCGCGTTTCGGTGGCAAGAGCCGGTCGAGGTGAACAAAGGATATTCGCCACACGAAGAAGGGGTGGCGAAAATCTGGATACAGTTGGCGAAGAGGTAGTGGTAATATCTGGCGCCGAGTTCCATGTACCTTCGCGCTGGTCGGCGCGTGGCGCTGGGACGGTGAATCCACTCGTATTACGCGGACCTTTATGGGGTATTTTTCGGGATTAACGGGACTCGTTTATACCCTATGCGGGTGATGCTTAAACGAGCGATGACGGGCTTGCTGGACGCGCTGCTCGCTGACCTCGACACCGCGCCGGTCGACGCCCGATTGCGGCCGCTGCTGCGCTATGCCCGCGTCCTCATCCTGACCCCGGCCCAGATCACCGCCGCCGACGCCGCTGCGGTGCTCGCCGCTGGCTGGCCTGAACGAGCCCTGCACGACACCGCGTCGGTCTGTGGCTTGCTCAATCTGTTCAACTGGCTCGTCGATGGCCTGGGGATCACCGCCCCAGCGGGGTTTTACCAGGCTGCCGCCTCAGCGCTATCCGCCCCGCCTGGTTACACCGCCTTGCGACCGCCAGATCCAGCCTCGGCGCCGACGATGTAAGCCAGCCAGCTGGTCCGCGTGGCGTCAGGGTGCTTGCCGCTGAATCGCTGAGCCCGCCTCGGGGAACCCGCCATGACGGGCCGAGGGCAT
>DASTBN010000795.1:0-2382 GCA_035712045.1 Pseudonocardiaceae bacterium | reverse complement strand
GGGGTTCGCGGGTCGGCGCCGGATGGTGCTGGACGGGAAGATCGTCGCGCTGGATTCCTGCGGCCGGCCCAGCTTCGCCCAGCTGCAGAAGCGGATGAACGTGCGGCGGCCGACCTCGATCATGCTGCGGCGCTCACCGGTGACCTATTACGTGTTCGATGTGCTCAGCCTGGATGACCGGCCCACGATGGCGCTGCCCTACCAGCGCCGCCGTGAGTTGCTGGAGGAACTGGACCTCGCCGAGGGGCTCCTGGTGCGCCCGCCGTGTTTCCTGGACACCGATGGCCAGACGGTGCTGGACACCGCCGCCCAGCACGGCCTGCCGGGTGTGATCGCCAAGCGCCTCGATTCGCCGTACCGACCGGGGCGGTCCCGCAGCTGGGTGCAGACTACCCTGCGGCAGACCCAGGAAGTGATCATCGGTGGCTGGGTGCCCGAACGCTCCCGGGCCGCGTCGATCGGCTCGCTGCTGGTGGGGGTACCCTCCGAGACCGGTTTGCGCTACGTGGGGCAGGTCGGTACCGGTTTCACTGACGAGGCCCGCCGTGAGCTGCTGCTGCGGCTGGTGGAGCTGGTGGTGCCGGAGAGTCCCTTCGCCGGGGAGGTGCCCTCCGAGCGGGTGCTCTGGGTGGCGCCTCGGCTATTCGGTGAGGTCTCCTTCCGGCAGTGGACGGCCTACGGCCGTCTGGCCTACCCCACCTGGCGCGGCCTGCGGCCCGCCAAGCATCTGGCGGCGGTCCAGGCACCGGTCATGCTGAGCGCCCGGGGCAGCGGTCCCGAGCGGGAGGACCAGCGGCTGCTCGCCGAACTGGACCGCGCGGTCGCGCAGGTCCGCGCCGAGCTGCGGGCTTTGCGGGACCAGATCTCCCCGCACTTCCTGCATAACACGATCAGCACCATCGTCGCGCTGGTGAGTACCGATCCGGCCCGGGCGCGTGATCTGCTGGTAGTGTTCGCCGAATTCGCGCGGTACTCGCTGAGCGGCGCCACCGAGACCACCCTCGCCGATGAACTGGAGAACATCGAGCGTTACCTGATGCTGCAGCAGGCCCGTTTCGGTGCCCGCCTGAGGACCCAGCTGGAGGTCGAGCCAGCCGTGCTGGCCGCCGTCCTGCCGTTCCTGGCGCTCCAGCAGCTCGTCGACAACGCCGTGCGCAACGGCATCGAGAACAAGCAGCTCGGCGGCACTGTCACACTCTCCGCCCGGCGTGTGGGAGCCGACTGCCTGATCACCGTGTCCGACGACGGCCCCGGTATCGCGGACGCCGACGCCACCGATGGTTTCCGCACCGTCGACCACCAGCTTCAGGACCGATTCGGCGCCCGCTACCGCCTCGTTCCCGATGTCATCCCGGGCACCGGCACCACCATCACCCTGCGTATCCCTGCCTAGAGTGTCCCCGCCTGAGTTCAGATCCGGCCGCTGAAGATGGCCTTGTCGCTGTCGGTGCTGATCTTCAGGGTGAACTGGCCGGGATGGCCGACGAAGATCTTGTTCAAGGTGATGGAAGTGTGCGGGACGATCGGGACGCGGTACATCCAGTCGCCGTCAGTGGATTCCGCGACCGGCGCGTGGTTGAGCGTTCCGGTGAAGCTGGTGAACCCCAGGTTCCAGGGCCGCTCACCGTTGTTGGTGAGGGTCACCGGGACCTGGATCATGGACTCGCCGGTCAGCGCCGAGATGCCGACCATGGGCGCCCCGACCACGATCGTGTTGCCGTCACCGGCGACCCACAGGTGGTCGAAGGGCAGCGTGGCGTCTGCCGGGGTCGTCGGCCCAGGCGGGGCCGCCGCCGCCGGCGGTGGCGCGCTCTGGTGGAGGGAACGCGCCGCTGTGCCGCTGGCGTTCGGGGCGGCATTCCCGATGGCGTTCACGGCACCGACGACCAGCCAGGCGGCATAGGCCACCGTGCCAAAGGCCGCCAGCATGCCGAGCGCGAAACTCACCACGCCGACCCCGCTGCGTAACGGGCTGTGCGTCAGTGGCCGGTGAACCAGCGGTTTGAGGCGCGATCCGAACGGCCCGTACGACGGTGCTGGTACGGACACCCGAACCTCCCTGGGAGTGTGTGGAACGGCTGTCGTGAGCGTTCACGCGCTGTCACCGTATGTGCTGGCCTGCTTAGTCTTCGCTCCGCGATGCCACCTTGTTAACAGCCCAAAGGGTGATGTTGTCACATATAGTGAAATATTCACGGGTCGATGAGTGTCCAGGATGTGGACTCGATCAGCGAAATCCCGCCCATCTGATGAACCAAGACGGCGTCACCAGCGAATAACGCTATTAGGGTGAGTAGGACTACTCTGATCGAATGGAAGCGATGAACACTGTGCACGATGAGTTCAGGCGCGGCCTGCGGGATCTGCGGATCTCGGTCACCG
>DASTBN010000794.1:0-6202 GCA_035712045.1 Pseudonocardiaceae bacterium | reverse complement strand
CGGAAACGTCTCGCGGCCGGGGGTGTCTCGCGGACGATCGTTAGCGTTCCCCCGCCGGGGCGTATAGAGGTGCGAGATCGTGGATATAGGCCCATGGAGGTTCGATGTTTGACGCCGTGCATCACGTGCAGCTGGCGATGCCGCGCGGTGGGGAGGCGACAGCCCGCGTCTTCTTCGCCGGTGTGCTGGGCATGACCGAGGTCGCCAAGCCGCCCGTACTCGCCGCCCAGCTCGCGGGACGACACCACCCGCTTGAACCGCAGTGCGGCCGATCGACGCCACCACGCACCCCGGCAACCACGATCAGATGGATCCCATAACCCTACCCACAGTGGACAGTCACCCCTCCACCAGCCCCGACCAGCGGCGATACAGGCTCACGGCCCCTTTCTGCCGTATTCCAGTGTGTCGCTCCCCAGGTAGAGCAGGCGCAACGACGCGGCACACGATCCTGCCCGGCGGCCAAGCACACCGATCATCCAGGTCAGCAGCGCAGGCCGACGTCTGGAACCCCCGCCCTTCAGCGTTCGTGGCACACGGAGCCGAAACCCCGCGAAACCAGACCTCGATGCCGGCACACGACCACAACGACCACGCGTCAACCAAGCCCGATCTTGTTCTTCACCAACGCAACAGTCCCGGACGCCTACTTCGACACCGCCGACCAGGTCCTCGACCCTTTCCAGCCCACCTCGGCGCCGTAACCCAATGATCAACCGCGCGCTGGCAATTCGATGGTGACCCAGTACGGTTGGCGTTACCCTGCGCCCACACTCGCAAGCAGGGAGCACACTATGACCACCGTGACCTGGAAAACCGAGCCGGACGCACACGACTACCCGGCCGCCGCCTCCTACCTCTCACTAATCGCCACCCCCGGCCAGGTCAACGACTTGATCGACGAACTCAAAAACGCCCCGTTAAGCCACTACAAAGCCAAAGACATGCTGCGCGCATCCGGGCTGCGACTACTTCCCCCGGATAACCCCCACGTAGCAGCCGATTTGGCCAAAGTAAAAAATGGTAAAGCGCTCTCCCCGATCCTGCTCATACGCGGAGACCTCATCCACGCACGCCCTCTCCAAGTCGCCGATGGCTACCACCGCGTCTGCGCCAGCTACCACCTTGACGAGAACACTGACATCCCCTGCCGCATCACAAACCACCCCCACCAAACCTAATGTCGCCGCGCTTGCCCCGCTGACCAGCAGGAACAGCGTTGTCGGCGCATCCTGGCCGCGTCCTTAACGACACCCCAAATGGCCAACAAATCACCAACAAGGCACCACGGCCGGTCGAGTTCGAGTCACACCACCCAGGATCACGCAGCGCGTATCATCGGCTACGCACCGCACATCATCACTGTCGGGTTCACGGCGGTGACGCCGCCCAGCGGGCCTTGGGCAGAGGTTATCGTCTTTGGGTGCACACCAGCGAACTCCGCATCCAGACCGGCTCGCGCGAGCAGGTGCGTGACCTCACCGCGGAATGCCGCGCGTTCCTCCACCAGGCGGGCGCTGACGATGGACTGCTACACGTGTGGGTACCACATGCAACTGCGGGCCTCGCCGTGATCGAGATCGGGTCGGGCAGCGACACCGACCTGCTCGCCGCGCTGCGTGAGCTGCTGCCCGCCGACGGACGGTGGCGCCACCAGCACGGATCCCCCGGGCACGGGAGGCACCACCTGCTGCCCGCCCTGCTGGCGCCCTACGCCAGCGTCCCGGTGCTCGGCGGCCAGCTCGCGCTGGGCACCTGGCAGTCGATCTGCCTGGTGGACACCAACGTCGACAACCCAGTCCGTACTGTCCGGCTGAGCTTCCTGCCCGGCTAGTGACCCCACCGTTAACGCGGCGTCCGCTGGCTGGCGGTGCTGTGGAAACAGCGCACCCGTCGGCGCCCAATCATTCATCGCCGCCCAGGGCGCGCTGTACCTGGTGGCCGGTCAGCACCAGGCCGCGCGGGCCGCGCCGCTGCTCACCGCGCTGGTGGAGTACTGGCTGACCACCGCGCAGGTGTTGGTCGCCTTGGCTGCTGTGCTTCGGGTGCTCTTCCGCAGGTAGCGAGGGGTGGTGCTGTGGCGGCACGCCGCACCGGCCGACAGTCAGCCGCTGATGGTTGCAGGGTTAAGCAGCGTCGATGTCACCCGCCCTACCGTTCGATCGGCAGGCGCGTAGCGGCGACGCACCGAGCGGCCACCTGCCGCCGCGGATATCGCTAAACCGGCTCAGCCCCGAGAAACTCGTCGATCAAGCCGTTGCGGAGACGCTCACCGACCACTCCGCTCCCAGTAAGGCCGACGCCTCTTCAACCCGCGTCGCTGCGGAGCTGGACTAC
Source organism: Pseudonocardiaceae bacterium (assembly GCA_035712045.1). Lineage (GTDB taxonomy): Bacteria > Actinomycetota > Actinomycetes > Mycobacteriales > Pseudonocardiaceae. The sequence continues at coordinate 3,865 of DASTBN010000794.1, read as the reverse complement.
GAGCGAGCTACCGTGCACAGCGTCGGCTAGGTGTGATTGGGACCGCTTCGGCAGCCATACGATCGCGGGTGTGATGAGCACCGGTGCGGGTGCGCTGGGCACGGCATTACTCAAGCGGGCGCTCGCGGAGGGGGCACCCGAAGTGCTCGACGCCGCGATCGAGCACTTGAGGAACGCGGTGGAGTCCACTGCGGCCGGTGACCTTAATGCGTTGGCCTGGCAGTCCAATCTCGGTGCCGCCTTGCGGACCCGCTACCGGCGCACCGAGCGGCTGGCCGATCTCGACGAGGCGATCGGGCTGCTGCGCCGGGCCGTGGCGGAGTCCGGGCCGGCCGATCCGGGCCTGGCTGGGCGGCTGGGAAACCTCGGGCTGGCGCTGTGCGACCGCTTCGAGCAAGCGAGCGATCAGCGTGATCTGGTATCGGCGATCGATGCTCTTGAGCGGGCTTTGCTGATCGCTGGCCCGGATCAACGCGTCCGGCAGGCCGGGAACCTGGTGAACGCTCTGCTGGAGCGCTACCGTTCCACCCGCCATCCCGAAGACCTTGATCGCGCGGTCGCGCTCGGACGCGGCGCGGCCGCGAACGGCACCGCGGCAACGACATCGGCGGACCGGGCCGTGGCGTTGGGCAACCTCGCTGCCGCGCTCTATGAGCGGTTCGAACGGCACGGGCAGCGCGCTGATCTCGACGACGCGCTGGCCGCCGCGACGACTGCGGTGGCCAGCACCAGCGCGGGACATCCGAAGCTGGCGGCTTACCTGTCGACGGTGGGGACGCTGCTGCACACCCGTTTCATCCTGACCGGGAAGACTGCGGACCTCGACGAGTCGATCACGTCACTGAGCCGGGCCGAGACGCTGAGCCGCGATATTCGCGGCGGTCGCGCGCTCGCGCTCGCCGCCCTGGGGAACTCATTGCTGGACCGGTATCGCTGGCTCGGCGCCGCCACCGATCTGGACGCGGCGATCACGTGGCAGCGCGCCGCTGTCGCACTGACCCCGGATGACTCACCCGATTTCGCGACGCGGTCGTCAAATCTGGCCGTTTCACTGGCCGAGCGTTCCCAGCACACATCCGACCCGGATAACTGACGGAGTCTCTGCGGATCCATGACGATGCCATCAGACGCGCCGGCACCGCTCATCCGAGACTCGCCTCGATGGTGGCCAACCGTGGCGGTGCCTTCCTCATTCGGTTCAGCGCCCGCCGAGACGTCGCGGACTGCTCAGCGGCCATCGCCGCCTACCGCCAGGCACTCGAGCTCGTCATCACCGGCCAGCCCGAGCGGTCCGGTTACCTGGCCCAGCTGGGCCAGTCGCTGCGGGCCCGGCATCACGAGACCGGCCGAACCGATGATCTCTACGAAGCGGTGATCGCCCTGCGGGAGGCGATCCGCCTGGCTGGGCCAGCACATCGCGACTCCTCGCGTCTGTGTTCCCTGCTCGGTGCGGCGCTGCTCGCCCGCTACCTCTGGCACGGGTCAGTACAGGATCTTCATGAGGCGATCGAATGGCACGACCGCGCCGTCGCTGACCGGCCGGGTGAGCGGGCCGGGAGGGCACGGTCGCTCGCCAGCCGCGCCTTCGCGCTGCGCATCCGCGCGCAACGCAGCCACGACCCTGGCGAGATCGCCGCCGCCATCGACGCCTGCCGCCAGACAGTCGATGCCGAGACCGATACCGCCCGGTTACCTGACCGGCTAGCCACCCTCGGCGCGGCGCTGGATCTCCGCCGCGAGTCTGCGGCTGAGGTCACCGAAACGATCGCGGTGCGCAGGCGGGCATGTGAGCTGGCCGCACCGGATGAACACTACCGGGGGCCCTGGCTGGCGGACCTGGGGAACTCGCTGCGCACCCGGGCGGCGCTGTGCGGCGGCGACGGCGGTGACGACGACTTACGCGAGGCGCATTCATTGCATCTGGCGGCCGTCGAGTCGACACCGCCCGGGCATCGCGAGTACGCCATGGTGCTCTCCAACCTGGCGGGCAGCTTCCGCGACCATTACGTCCGGTTCAACCGCCATGCCGACCTGCTCGCGGCGATCAATCTGCTACGCCGTACCGCCGGGCTGGCCACCGCTCCGATGACCCGCAGGCTCGTGGCCGCGCAGACGTGGGGACGTGGGGACGGCTTGCCGCGGACACTGGCCAGTGGGCCGCGGCCCGCGAGGGCTACGCCACCGCGATCGCGCTGCTTCCGGCGGCCGCCTGGCGCGGCGCCGACCGCGCGGGCCAGGAACAGCCACTGCGGGACCTCCGGTGGCTTGCCGCGGAAGCCGCCGCCTGCGCGCTGAATCTGGATGATCCTCTCGGTGCGGTCGAGTTGCTGGAGCGAGGCCGCACGGTCCTGTGGAACCAGCGACTGGAGACCGCCACCGACCTTCGGAAACTCCGCGAGCTCGCTCCGGACATCGCGGATCGCCTCGATGCCGCCCGTGCCGTTCTCGACGCCGTCCCCGGTGCCATCGATACCCGTTCACGCTCTGATGCCCGGATCGCCGCGGCCGCCGACTGGGACGCTGCGATGACGGAAATACGGAGCCGCCCCGAGCTGGCCGGTCTCTTCCCCGGACCGGGCGCCGCGACGCCATTGCCAGCCGATCTGGACGGAACCGTGGCCCTGCTAGCCGTCAGCCGCTATCGCCGCGACGTCATCCTGGTGGACCGGGCGGGCGCTCGCGCGTACGAACTCACAGGACTGGACCTCGGCACGCTGGCTGATCACGTCGGGAACTACTTCGCCGCGTTAGCCACGCTCGTTGACCCCGATGCGACGATGACCGGCCGGCGGGCGGGTGAGGCGGCCCTGCGCGATCTGCTGCGCTGGCTGGGGGACGCGGTGGCCGCCACCGTGCTGAGCCAGGTTCCCCCCGGGTCCCGCGTGTGGTGGTGCCCAACGGGACCGCTCACCTACCTGCCGCTGCATGCCGCCGACCAGGTGCCAGACCGGGTCATCTCCTCCTACACACCGACCCTCGCCGCTCTGACACGCGCGCGGCGGGTCCCACCGCCCGCTGAGCAACGCGTGCTCGGGGTCGCTGTGCCTAAAGCACCCGGCCTGCCGCCGCTTCCAGGTGTGCTAGCGGAGCTGGATCAGCTCGATGCGGTACTCCCCGCCGGCACTCCCCTCACCCGCCTGGAAGGCCCCGGCGCCGACCGGGACGCGGTGCGGGCCGCGCTCCGTGAGCACACCTGGGCACACCTGGCCTGCCACGGGGAGCAGAACCTGGCTCAGCCAGCGCAAGCCGCCCTTGCCCTGGCTGATGGGCGCCTGGGCATCACCGAGATCACGACACTGCCCGGCCACCACGCTGAGGGCGCGTACCTCTCGGCGTGCCAGACCGCGCTGGGCGGCGTCGAGCTCACTGACGAGGTGCTGCACCTGGCGGCCGCGCTGCAGTTCGCCGGGTTCCGGCGGGTGATCGCCACCCTCTGGCCCGTCAACGATTCCCGGGCCCGCGCTGCCGCGCGGCATATATACAGCGTGATCGCAGAAGACGGCACCTTCCGTCCCGGCCGCTCCGCTGCGGCCGTGCGCGACGCGACCCTGGCGTTGCGTGACCGGTTCCCCGACGCCCCGTCCCAGTGGGCTCCCTTCGTCCATTTCGGACCCTAACTAGTGTCGGCTCAGGTGCCATTACGGATGTGCTTGGGCGCGGCACTCAGGTCGGTGTGGTGGAGCGATGCCTGGCGACGGAGATGGTGGTTCATCAACGTCACATCGGTGCGGGATATGGTTACCGGATATGGAGGACGAGCTTCATATGAAGGACGAGCTTCGCGAGGACGCCGTAGACATTCTGCAGGATGTGCTGGTCTGGCAACTGACGGGCGTCCGGTGGCAGGTGATCGCGCGGGCCGTCG
>DASTBN010000793.1:0-8314 GCA_035712045.1 Pseudonocardiaceae bacterium | reverse complement strand
GAGTTCGGCAACCGCATGCTCGGCGTCCTGGTCGGCCTGGCCGGACTGGCCTGCCTGGTCATCGCGCTGCGCTGGCGGCCCCGGCGGCGCCGCCTGATCCTGCTGGCCGCAGCGATGCCCGCAGGTGTCGTGGTGCAGGCGCTTCTCGGCGGGGTCACGGTCCTGGCCGGACTGGCCTGGTGGACCGTCGCGCTGCATTTTCTCGCCTCGGTGCCATTGATATGGCTGGCGATGCTGCTGGCAGCCGCCGTCACTGAGGGCGACACCCCGCCGCACTGGCACCTGCCCGGGCCGCTGCGCGGCCTGCTGTATACCGCCACCGCCGTGCTGGCCGCGTCGCTGATCGCGGGCACGCTGGTAACCGCCGCTGGGCCGCACGCCGGTGATGCCGCTACCCCCCGGCTGGGGGTCAGCGTCCCCGCGCTGGCGCAACTGCACGCCGACCTGCTCGTCGGCTTCCTCGGACTGCTCACCGGCATGGGGTTCGCCTTCCGGGCCATCGGGGTGCCCACCCGGATCTGGCGGCGTTACCTGATTCTGATCGGAGTGGTGCTCGCGCAGGGCGCGTTGGGCGCCGTGCAATACCTCACCGGGGTTCCTGAGGTGCTCGTCTCGCTGCACGTGCTAGGCGCCACCTTGGTGATCGTGGCGATGGCCGCCCTGTGGACGAGCTGCCGGGCCCGCGACGACCTGAGCGCCGTCACCCCAGGCGGAGCTAACCACCGGCCAGCCTCCATCGGCTCACGACAATGACGGCCAGCTGAGCGCACGCTCAGCCACTTCAAACCTGTCACTTTCGACCGGCCTGCCAAGGCTTGCTAACCGGCTGCAAGGCCTTTGCAAGGCCGCCCGTCTAACGTCCAGAGGGATCACGAAGACCCACGCAACCGACACACCGCGAATACCGCGGCGTCCCGGCACCCCCACATTCTTGGGATGGGCCCGGCAACCCTGTCCTCGTAGTGTCACTCATCAACGACCATCCGGCTTCATTCATCGCTTCCGCACCATCAACGAAGGGACAGCGCTATGTGGACCGCCGGTCGTCCGCTGTGGATGGAAAGCGAACGCTGGGGAATCAGCGGCGCAGGAGATTCCGAAGTTGACGACGCTGGCCCAGCTCGCACGGTCACGAGCGAGCTGGGCGCCTGCGTGAACCCGTACGCGCCGCCGCCCGCCACATTCGCTGTCGCGGCTGGAGCGCGACGGTGAGCGAACACCGCTGGGCGGGCTCGGCCACCGTACGGAGGGCTGGCGCTTGGCCTGACCGACGTTCGCGCACATTCACTCCTGCTGACCGACCGCAAGAAACTTGCTAGCCCACCGACCTAACGTCATGGCAAGAAGACACGAATCAGAGATCTCGTCGCCTTCCATTAGGGAGTCCTATCGAGCGGACGTCCGATCACCGAGAAAGGAACCTACGATGAAACTAACGAAACTCAGCATCACGGCATTAACCGGCTCACTGCTCTTTGGCCTCACTGGACTCACCGTTACACCAGCCCAGGCCTCGGCCGCAGCCCTCGCTTCCTTCAGCGGTGAGATGCGCATCGTTGACCATGAGAATTTTGGCAAGAATGAGATAGGAACCATCAAATTCGGGCCCATCGGGGAAAGTCAAACCCCCTTCATTCGCACTGGTTGCGTTGGCAACGAGGTAAAGGGGTGGGTGAGGGTCGACACCACGGGGAGCACGCCCGAAGGGTGGCTGAAGGTCAAAATTGAAGGCCGCCTATACGAGGGGGCATCCTGCGCCACCAATGACCTAGATGGCAAAGAAGTGCGGTTTATCTGGCTCCGCCCGAACGCCACAACGACCCATACCTTCCGCGTCAACAACACCGACGAGGGCGGCGACTACATCGATTTCAAGCTCGTTATGCGAAATTGAGGAGTTGCCTTTTCTGGGGCCCGTTAAGGCCCGCTTTTATCATCACTTTCCACACCGCCCGACAGCGGCGGGATGAAAGCCAGGAACAACCTCATGGAGAAAGTCATGAGCACCATGCGAGCCATGCGAGCCATGCGCTTCGTTGCCCGCAGTTCGGTCGGGGTGATCATAGCCGGCATAGTGGCTGGCTTCGCCCTCCCGGCAACCGCAGCATCCCCGCTACCCTACGGTCCCGACACCTGCAAGCAGGGCTTCGTGTGGCGCGAAGCCCGCCCCAGCGACCACGTCTGCGTCACCCCGCAGAACCGCCAGATCACCTGGGACGAAAACGCGCTGGCCGCCAGCCGCGTCCAACCCGGCAACAACGGATATGGGCCGAATGCGTGCAAGTCGGGGTTTGTCTGGAGGGAGGCGTTCGACGGCGACATCGTCTGCGTCACACCGGATCGGCGCGCCCAGGCCAAGCTCGACAACAGCCAGGCCACCCAGCGGCGCGCCTCTCCTTCGTCGCAGGGAGACTGCGTCATCAATGACGGGAAGGCGTATACCGGCGTGTCCGTAGGGTCAAATCCTACCCGGTATCAAGCTGTTTACAGTCCGTATCTGGGCGCACGGTGGAATTCCTGCTCACACGCCGTCACGTTGTATATCGGGGACTACTCTCAAGGCACTCACTATAACCTTCTGGTGAACGGGAAGCAACGCGAGCTGACCGGCACCAAGGGGCCGCGCCAATTCACACTCAAGGATTCGGAGTTCGCCCCGGGTACCGCCGATTTCGCTATCCAGGGTTGCACTCGTGGTGGTGGCGGCATTTTCGGCACTGATGTGGGCCGTGGCCCATCTGTCTGCACCAACTGGTCGCCGACGGTCAAGCTCGTTGTCCACCTTGGCAGTTCGAACTGAGAGGTAAGCCTCCCGATGAACCACACGCCACCGCTGCTCGGCGGCCTGCTCGACACCGACGTCGATTACGTCACCGGGGTGCCCTGCTCGCTGCTAGCGCCTACCTTCGCGGCGGTGCTACTGATCACGGAGCCGTCATGACCGCCCCGCCCAGCCTCAGCAGGCCTTGCGCTGGCTCCGCGACGCGGCCAGCCACGCGGCCGGCGGGCAGCGCACGGTGGCCCCGTCCCGGCTGGGCGAGCTGATGAGCGCGGCCGGCTACGCCCAGGTCCGCACCGTGCGAACGGCCGGGGAAACGCATGGTGATGGGCTGCTGCCCCCGACGGGCCCGGCGCCGGTGACTCCCCCGCCGGTCGATGTGCTCGTAGGCCGTGCCGAAGAGCTGGCGATGGTCAATGACACGCTGGCGGATGCCCAGCGGCACGCGCTGGTGATCGCGGGTGCGACGGGTGTCGGGAAGACCAGATTGGCCAGGGAATCACTGGCGCTGGCCCGGCAGCGCGGCCGGGCACCGTTCTGGGTGAGCGCCTCGGAGGCGGCCGCGACGATCCCGTTCGGTGCCCTGGCGCATCTGCGGCCCCGAGGGGACAGCGCTGAGGGATTCCAGATGATGTCCGGCGCCGCCGGGTGGCTGGCGTCCGCGGCCCAGGGCCAGCCAGCGGTGCTCGGTGTCGATGACGCCCATCAGCTCGACGACGCCTCAGCCGCGCTGGTCCATCACCTCGCCGTGACCGGGGCCGCGTTCGTGGTGGCCACGGTGCGCTCCGGTGCCCCGGTGCCCGGTCCGATCACGGCGCTGTGGAAGGACGGGCTCGCCGAACGGGTCGAGCTGCAGCCATTGGGCCGCTCCGACACCGCCGCGCTGGCGGAGTCCTTGCTCGCCGGGCCTATCGAGGGCATCACGCGCGAGCAGCTGTGGCGGCTGTCCGAGGGAAACCCGTTGTACCTGTGTGAGCTGATTCGCGGTGGTTTCGCCGCGCACGCGCTGACCAGCCAGGCGGGGGTGTGGTGCTGGCAGGGGCGGGTCAGCGCCGCTGCCCGGCTCGCCGAGCTGGTGGCCGAGCGGGTCCGCCGGCAACCCGCCGACGTGCAGAGGCTGATTGATCTGGTCGCGTTCGGCGAGCCATTAGCGCTCGCGCTGCTCGAGCGGGCCGGAATGGATGCGGCGGCGATCGAGAGGGCCGAGCGGGCTGGCCTGGTGCGGACCGAGCTGTCCGGTCACGGCATCACTGTCCGGCTGGCTCACCCGATCTTCGGTGAGGTGGCCCGGTCCGGATCGTCCCCGCTGCACCGCCGCGAGGTGTGCCGGCAGCTGGCCCGCGCCGCCCGCCTGGGTGAGAACACCGGGGACCTGGTGCGCACCGCAGTCTGGCATGTGGAGGGCGGGGTCGACCCCGGGGCCGGTGTGCTGGCCGCAGCCGCGTGCCGCGCACTGGCGGTGCCCGATCTGCCGCTGGCGCTGCGGCTCTCAGCGGCCGCGGTCCGGGCGGGTGAGGGCCAGGATGCCCAGCGGGCCGCCGCGATGGCCCATGCGCTGTGCGGCGACGCTGAGCGGGCCGATGCCGAATTCGCCGGGCTGGATCGACAGGAACTGCCGGACCTCGTCCGCGCGGAACTGGCCGCGTCACGGGCCTGGAATCTCACCTTCGGGCTGGGCCGCCCAGCCGCTGGCGACGCCGTGCTGGCCGCCGCCGAGAACGCGGTGAGCGCAGGGCATGAGCTGCTGGCCTGCCAGCGGGCGAACTTCCTCACGATCGCGGGTCGTCCCGCCGAGGCGCTCGCCGTGACGGCATCGGTGATCGGCCGACCCGGCGCTCCTGACGAGGCCACGGGGCGGGCCCTGGCGTCCCGGTGTCAGTCCCTGGCTGTGCAGGGCCGCCACGAGGAGTCCTTGGTGGCCGGTGAGCGGGCGCTCGAGCTGCATCGCCTGCGGCACGGCGGTGACTGGTCGATGATCCAGGAGGAGATCCTGGCCGGGCTGTGCCTCACGCACCTGCATGCCGGCCGGCTCGCGGAGGCTCAGGCGGTGGTCGAGGCCGGGCGGGCGCGCTCGACAGCCGCTGGCTGGCGGGTCGGGACCGCGATGTGGGCGACCTGGCAGGGGAATGTGATGCTCGCGCGGGGCGCGGCGCGCTCTGCGGCGGCACAGTTCCGGGAAGCTGCCGCGCTGATCAGCGACAGCGCCCATCCCTACCAGGAATGGGTCATCCGCCTGTTGTCAGTGCTGCACGCCCGGGCGGCGGCGCTGGTGGGCGAGGTCGAGGAGGCGGTAGCCGCGATGGCGGTGGCGCAGCGGCTGGCCCAGCCGTGGACGGACGTCCTCGATGCCTGGGACGGGATGAGCCATTCCTGGCTGGCGGCGGCGCGTGGGGAGCTGTCCACGGCGATCGAGCTGGCGCTGGCCGCAGCCGAGCGGGCCCGCCGGTACCAGCAATCCGGCTGGGAGATCATCGCCCGGCACCAGGTCGTCCGGTTCGGTGCGGCGGAGCTGGTGGCGGCCCGGCTAGCCGAGCTGGGGTCCTGTGTGGATGGCCCGCTGCCAGCTCTGTTCGTGCGGCACGGCGCGGCCCTGTCCCGGGCTGACGGCGCCGGGCTGGACGCGGTCGCCGCCGGGTTCGCCGATCTCGGCTACCTCCTGCTGGCCGTCGATGCGAGCGCCCAGGCGGCGCACATCCACCGGGCAAACGGCCGTATCGGCAGCGCGACCATGGCGGCGGCCCGCGCCCGCGAACTCGCCACGCACTGTGAAAGCGCCCGCACACCAGCCCTCGCGCTGCTCACCGATCCCACCGAGCTGACGCGGCGTGAGACGGAACTCGCCCGGCTTGCCGCCTCAGGGCTCACCAATCGGACGATCGCCCAGCGGCTGGCGATCTCGGTACGCACTGTCGACAACACCCTGCACCAGGTCTATACCAAACTCGGCGTCGCCGGCCGGAACGATCTCCGCCTGCTACTCACCCCCCTATCACATGAGCATTCCGCCGCCCGCTGATAAGTAACCGAGCCCCGGGCCGCGAAAAAGTTGAGCACTCCGCTACTCCCGACAGCGAGCTGGCGTCGGCCTACGGTCGGAATCCTGAGGACTCCGCGACGACCGTTCCCGAGCTCCCCGATACCGGAGGCGTCATGAGCACGAATCCCGGGTCATACCCGGACCCCACGACCGACATTGACGAGGAATCCCTGGATCGAGCGTCGCAGGCCGATCCAAGTCCAGCGTCACTCGAGCAGACACCAGGTGCTAGCGAACATCCATCAGGCCGCGTCGCGGCGGTGGATGACGAATACGACAAAGGCACAGCGAGATCAACCGTCCGCCGCCAACCGGGAACCCACTAGGAGCAAAGCAAATGTTGCGCTTGACTAACGAGTACCACACCACGGTTTGGGCGATGATCGAGTGGTATCACCCGAACTGCCCGGATGGCGGAGATTGGGAGAAAAAGGGCTGGTGGGAGCTGGCGCCCGGACAGTCTAAGATCGCTTTTGCGGGCGACCTGGACGACGTGAATCTGTGGTGGTACTCCTTCGCGCATGCGGCTGACGGCCGAGTCTGGGGAGGAGATTTTTCCGAGCTTGTGCCAAGCCACGAATTCCAGTGGTGTGAGCGCACGGCGGACACGACTTCTCGGACAGTAGGCATGTTCCAGTTTCCCGGCGGCCAGAAGGCCGACCATGTGGTGTTGTTCAGGTAGCGGACTAGGTAACCGGACCCCGGACAACGAGGAAGATTGAGCAGTCCCCCGCTCCTGACAGCAGGGCCCATCTCAACCTATGGCCGATCTGCATGGAAATCGACGACGCCTACAACGAACTACCCAAGATCTATACGCTTGCCCTGCGGCTGCGGGCCGGGGGAATGGATGACGCGGGCATCGCGAGCCACCTTGGTATCGAGCCCGAATCCGCCCCGTCGCTACTCCGCCTCGCCGAGGCGAAGCTTACCCGGATCCGGCGTGGGACCGAGCTGACCACGTCAATGCCGAGCACATCCGAAAGGGCCCTCATGTCCATCAACGAAGACCGCTTCGTGCAGTTGTTCCGCCGGCTGGCCGAGATCGACTTGTTCGGGTCGGGACCACCGGATGTCCCATGGCACGGGGATCCGCCCAGCGCGGACACGTTTCGATCCGCCATCAAACCAGCGTCTGGCCGGTTGCCACTATCCTACCAGCGGGCCTACATCAACCCCTTATTACAGCACCTTGACCGCGTGCTCAATCAGCTCACCGGAGCCCCAGATATTCTTGAGAGCATCGGCGGCGCGATCTTCGACCACCGGGTCGCCGAGACCGATCCCGAACTCGATCGTTTCCTCGCGGTGATCTCAAACTTCTACCGGTCGTTCCTCGATCAGACGAGGCGAGCGCCAGCGGGATTCCCCGAGATCAGCGAGCAACTTCCGCCGCTGGCCATGTTCCAGCACTCCGGGCGGATGGGGCCGTTCACCCTTCCAGTCAATGCGATCGCCCAGCTCTTTGGTGGTTCAGTCGGCGTGGTCAGCATGCCGAGCACATACCGGAACCATCCTCTGCTGTGGGCCTCACTCGCCCACGAGACAGGCGGGCACGATGTGCTGCACGCCGACGAGGGGCTGCTTCCCGAACTCGGCGAATCCGTGCGGGCCCTCTTCGGCGCCGGCCCGATCTCCGCCGACCGCAAAATGGACGTCAACCAGTTCCTGGGTCTGCTGTGGAGCTACTGGATCGACGAGGCCGCATCGGATGTCTACGGGGTCATGAATATCGGGCCGGAATTCGGCCTGAACCTCGTGGCGTTCTTCGCGGCCCTCGGCGAGCGGCACGACCCAACCGGCGTGCCGTCACTGCGGACGGACTCCGGCCCGGACCCGTCCGGGCTGCTCGACCCCCATCCGACGGACATCTTGCGGCCTTTCCTCATCAAAGGGGCGACCGAGGCGCTTCAGGGCCTCTCCGCGGACCGCCGCGACGGCTACGCCGAGGATCTCGCGCGGCTCGCGCGGCTCACCGGCGGCGACGCGGACATCGTTCACATTCAGGGCCTGCTCCCGGTCGGTCCCGGGGTCGCCCTGCCGGTCAACGTGCCGCTGCCGCTCGAGCTCATGCGGAGCGCCGCCGAGCGGGTCGGGGCATTGATCGCCACCGGCACCTTCACCGCGCTCGGGGGCCACAGCATCCAGGACCTGGAGACCTGGGACGACGCGGACGAGGACACCGCGCTGCGGATCGCCGAGGGGATGAAGGCTGGCACCTCGGTGGCCCATCAGGGCGACGACGCCGCGCTGCTCGCCGGCGCCACCCTCGCCGCCTTCGATCAGCCCGGGTCGTATGACACCATCACGGCACGCCTCAACGAGGCACTGGACGCCAGCTTCGCGACAGACCCGATCTGGGGGACGCCCACACCGGACCACTCGTTCGTTGTCACAACGCTCCTTCCGGACGACTCCCCCGCGCTCGAGCATTACCTGACCGTCAGCTAGCGAGGACACCACGAAGTCATCGAGGATCGCGGCGGATGCGCCCAGGC
>DASTBN010000792.1:0-14709 GCA_035712045.1 Pseudonocardiaceae bacterium | reverse complement strand
CGCAGCGGGGACTCCACCTCGTAGTCCCAGCGAGCCCGCTTGGCCCTCGGCAACTCCGCTGCCGCGGCATAGGCGAGCACAACTTGAGTCGAGGTCAGGACGGGGTTGGCGGTGCTGTCTCCGGGCACCGAGATGCCGTATTCCACCTCGGTCCCCATGATCCGGCGCATACCCGCAGACTACGTGCCTGCGCGGGATCGGGCTCACCTGGTGCGGACCACAGTTCTGCGCTGCCGCAGTTCTTCCTCGCTGATCTCGCCGCGGGCATACCGCTCCGCGAGAGTCCGCTCGGCCGCACCGCGCGCTTGCTGCGCCGGTGACCTGCGGTAGATCAGGTAGCCGGCCGCCGAGAGCACGAGTGTCCAGAACAGGATCGGGAAGACGATCCACCAGCCGGGTCCGCCGGCCCAAGGGCCGTGTCCCCAACCCGGATACGTGTACAGCGCAAAGCTGGCGAGTTGTGCCGACATTCGATCTCCTCGATAGTGGCCGGGCATCCTCTGCCCTGCCGTGTGCGGCCATGGTGCATCGCGGGTGCGGAGATCGTCGTCGGCTCGGCAGTGACAGTCGCGGTACGCCGGGCAGCGCAACTCTCGTGATCGCCATACGTCCGCAGGGGTATGCCGGCTTACGCAACTCCAGGCGAGTGGGCTAGAAGTCGCCAGGGGCTACCTGCAAGCACGTCAGCCCCATCGAGCGCCACAGCTCCACCACGGAGTTCCGGTCATCCAGCACTACCCGCACGTCGTATCGCTGCCGAACGTGTTCATTGAACAACTCCAGTTTCACCACGCGATCAGGACGGTGATCACCGACCGCACGCATGTGGAGCTCGATGTCGAATTCTCCGCGAGACACGTGCGCCGCCAGCCAGTCCGTGGTGTCCTCCCGGCACCCTTCGGTCCGCCCGGACATGAACACCGCGCGGTGCCCGCGGGTCACCAAGGCGGCGACTGTCTCAATCACGGGTGCGCTGGGCAGATCGGTCGACACGCGCGACTCGTCATAGGGATTGCGTCTCAGCAGGGCCACGGTGCCGTCCACATCGACGAGGATCGCCAACGGGGCGCCCGGCCGGGGCACGTAAGGCTCCGCTGTCAGGACCGCTCCGGCGAGGCCTGGCGGCGGAACCGGTGATGGCTTGCCGTGCGGCTGCGCGAGGTACCGGGCGTGCATGCTGCGGATCACCCGCTCCCCGACCCGCTCCAGGGCGGGGCGCAGGGTGTCCCGGCGCAGGCACTCCTGGAGGGGCACGTCCGTGAAGTCGATGATTTCCACGATGGCGCTGGCCCGCTCCGCGATGTCCATCAGGCTGCGAACATGACGCGCGCGCAGGTTCGTGTCGTCGACGATGACGTCGCAGCCCTGCGCCAGCAAAGCGCGCAACGCGGTGTCCCGGACGGTGTTGATCGCCTGTTCGGCGTCGTGCTCGGGCTCGGCGTAACCGGCGGGCAGCGACATGCGGCGGAGGTCGTCCCGGTTGAGCCGGATCATGGTCCCCAAGGGAGCGTTCGCCAGCCGCTCGCGAGCCCAGGTGGTCTTACCGGAGGCGGGCAGGCCGCGTGTGATGAACAATGTCGCGGCCATCACGCGACCGCTTTGTCGATCTTTTTGTAGGGCAGTTCATGCTCCGGCCTGGCCTCGCGCCAGAGATACGAATCGATCTCGTGTCCTTGGAAGAGGCCGAACAGCGCGCCAGCGTGCGGACAGTTTTTCACGAGCAACGCGAACGCTTTACAATCCGCGCCGGCCGTGATGATCCGCTCGACCCGATCTGGCGTCGTCATGAGGCGCCGCACCAGGTCCACCACGAGGCCCTCGGCGCCTTCCCGGGGCGGCGCGGCGAGCGTGGTGTAAGTGAACTGTGCCACGATTGGTCCCGGCCAGCCCGCGATGTCACGAGGGCGCGGCAGACGACCATCCCGTCGGCTGACCATTCCCAGCAGATACACATCGTCGGCCGCGCCGTAATCGGAGACGATCCGATTACTCGGGTAGACGATCTCAAACAAGCCAGCCTCGATCGCATCCTGGAGATCCGCCGGGTCGGACAACTCGCCAAGACGCAGCGCCACAGCTAGGGCCGGGGATGGCGGTCAGGCGGTGAGGGTGGTGAGAAAGGCCCGCCAGACGGGGGTGGGGATGGCCAGGGCGGGGCCGTCGGGGTCCTTCGAGTCCCGTACCAGTACCTGGCCGGGCGCGGGGGCGACCTGGACGCAGGCACCGTTACCGGTGCTGTAGCTGCTGGTGTGCCAGACGATGCGACCCGGCTCACGCGCGGTCATCATGATCCTCTCCATCCGCGTCGAGCTCGGTTGCCAGAGCGGCAATCAGCTCCCGTGATTCTCCCTCACCCAGTGCAGTTCTCGCCAGCGCCGCCAGGATGCGCCGATAGGCGGCAATTTCCTCGGACCGCTCCAGGAACAGGCAGGCAGTCTCGCTGTCCAGGTAGGCCACCGGCTTGAACTCGGCGAACTCCATCAGCATGAACGCCCCGGCGATCCCGGCGTGCCCTCCTCGCGCGGCTGGCACCACTCGCAGGCTCAGGTAGGGGCGCTCCGACATGCGCAGCAGATGCTGCAGCTGCTCACGCATCACTACCGGGCCGCCGACCGGTAGCCGCAGCGCCAACTCGTGCAGGTAGTAACTGAACCGCGCCGGGCGCTCCCGGGCGAACAGGCTTTGGCGGGCCAGCCGGGTAGCCACCCGGTCGTCGACCTCACTCGGCGGGACGTTGACCGTCTCGCGGATCAGCGCGTGGGCGTACTCGGCGGTCTGCAGCAGGCCAGGCACCAGCATCGGCTGGAAGTCGCTGATCGCCACCGCCCGGTCCTCGTGATCGATCAGGGTGCGCAACTGCCTGGGCAGCCGCGAGCCGTGCTGCTGCAGCCAGCCCGGGGTGTCCTGTTCCCGGCACAGTGCCAGCAGCCGCTCCCGCTGGGCCGTGGTGGCCCGGTGGAACCCCCCACCAAGCCATGATCGTCGTTTGTGTGTCGAAAACAACAGGATCTGTCACTTTCGACACACAAACGACGATCATGGTCGGGTGTGAAGGCGCCGCCGCGGGCGGCCAGAATGTCACCGCATTCGTCACCTACGACATCCGGCTGGCCACCGCCGCACGCACCCGCGCGCTCCAGCCGTCGCGCCCGGCCAGGCCTGACCGGCCACCGCCGTCTCGCATTCAGCGGGCTGAGTGGTGAGGTGCGGCTATAGGTACTGGCCGGTGTTGGTGGCGGTGTCGATGGCCCGGCCGGCTTCGGCGTTCTTGCCGGTGACCAGGGTGCGGATGTAGACGATTCGTTCGCCCTTCTTGCCGGAGATGCGGGCCCAGTCGTCGGGGTTGGTGGTGTTCGGCAAATCCTCGTTCTCGGCGAACTCGTCGACGATCGAGTCGAGCAGATGAGTCATCCGCAGGCCCCGCTGGCCGGTTTCCAGGACCGATTTTATGGCCTTTTTCTTCGCCCGGTCGACGATGTTCTGGATCATCGCGCCGGAGTTGAAGTCCCGGAAGTAGAGTACTTCCTTGTCGCCGTTGGCGTAGGTGACTTCCAGGAAGCGGTTGTCCTCGCTCTCGGCGTACATCCGCTCGACGGTGCCCTGGATCATCGCCTGAATGCAGGCCGCGCGGTCATGCCCGAACTCGGCGAGGTCCTCGGCGTGCAGTGGCAGCGTGGTCGTCAGGTATTTGGAGAAGACGTCCTTGGCCGCTTCGGCGTCCGGGCGCTCAATTTTGATCTTCACGTCGAGTCGGCCAGGGCGCAGGATCGCCGGATCGATCATGTCCTCGCGGTTGGAGGCCCCGATGACGATGACGTTTTCCAGGCCCTCCACGCCGTCGATCTCGCTGAGCAGCTGCGGCACGATCGTGGTTTCGACATCGGAGGAGACGCCCGACCCGCGGGTGCGGAAGATCGAGTCCATCTCGTCGAAGAACACGATGACCGGGGTGCCTTCCGAAGCTTTCTCCCGGGCCCGCTGGAAGATCAGCCGTATGTGCCGCTCGGTTTCCCCGACGTATTTGTTGAGCAGTTCCGGGCCCTTGATGTTGAGGAAGTAACTCTTGGCCTCGCTGTCCCCCCGGACCTGGGCCACCTTCTTGGCCAGCGAGTTGGCCACAGCCTTGGCGATCAGGGTCTTCCCGCAGCCGGGCGGGCCGTAGAGCAGCACGCCCTTGGGCGGGCGCAGCTCGTAGGTGCGGAACAAATCGGCGTGCAGGAACGGCAGCTCGACGGCGTCGCGGATCTGCTCGATCTGGTTGGCCAGGCCGCCGATGTCCTCGTACCCGACATCGGGAACCTCTTCCAGCACGAGGTCCTCGACCTCCGCCTTCGGCACCCGCTCGTAGGCGTAGGCGGCCTTGGTGTCCACCACCAGGGAGTCACCTGGCTTCAGCGGCACCGCGTCCGGGTTGTCCGGGCTGGGCAGCAGCGGGTCGGCCAGCCACACCACACGCTCCTCATCGGCGTGGCCCACGACCAGGGCCCGCTGGCCGCAGTCCAGGACCTCACGCAGAGCGCAGACCTCACCGGTCGACTCGAACGTGCCCGCCTCCACCACTGTGAGGGCCTCATTGAGGCGCACGCTCTGCCCGCGGCGCAGCATCGGGACCTCGACTGCGGGGGACACCGCCACCCGCATCCGGCGGCCGGAGGTGAACACGTCGACGGACTGGTCCTCGTGGCTGCCCAGGAACACGCCATAGCCGCTGGGAGGCTGGGCCAGGCGATCGACCTCTTCGCGCAGCGCGAGAAGCTGGCTGCGGGCCTCCCGCAGGGTGTCGACCAGTTTGGCGTTGCGCTCGGTGAGCTGGGCTACCGAGGCGGATGCCTCAGCGAGACGCTCCTCGAGCAGCCGGACATGCCGGGGGGACTCAGTCAGGCGGCGGCGCAGCAGCGTCACCTCGTCTTCCAGGACCCTGATCTGGGCGGCTAGCGCCGGGTCAATGCGGTCTCGACCCTCAGCGGCTCGGTCGCCGTGATATTCGTGCGGCACGAGGCACCTCCTCCCGCATGGTTCTGCTAGACCATCAACGGTACGGGACGGCACGGCAGAACCGTGAGTAAATCGCAGATCAACTAGTCAGGCAACACGGACGCAACTGGTCACAGACGCCGGTTGGATCGGCTGCGCCGCTGCGGGGTGGGCGGCACGACACCATCGGCCAGCCGCCGTGCCGAGAGCAGGAACGCGGTGTGCCCCACCATCCGGTGCTCCGGGCGGACCGCGAGCCCCACAGTATGCCAGGGCCGCTGCAGCGTCTCCCACGCTTGTGGTTCGGTGAAGCGGCCGGCGTCCCGCAGCGCCTCAGCGCAGCGGGAGAGCTGGGTGGTGGTGGCGACGTAGACGATGAGCACACCTCCCGGGACCAGCGCGGCGGACACCGCGGGCAGCACCTCCCAGGGATCCAGCATGTCGAGTACCACGCGATCCACCGGTTCATCAGCGGGGTGGGTGGCCAGATCGGCCACCCGGAGCTGCCAGTTCGGCACCAGGGCCCGGAAGAACCGCTCAACGTTGGCTGCGGCGTGCCCGGCGTGATCGGCCCGTGTCTCGTAGGAGATCACGCTGCCCCGCTCCCCCACCGCCTGGAGCAGCGAGCAGGTCAGCGCGCCGGAACCAGCGCCCGCCTCAAGGACCCGGGCACCGGGGAAGACGTCGCCGAACATCAGGATCTGCGCGGCGTCCTTGGGGTAGATCACCTGTGCGCCGCGGGGCATGGCGAGCACGTAGTCGGCCAGCAGCGGGCGCAGCGCGAGGTACTGAGTTCCCGCGGCGGAGGTGACGACGCTGCCCTCGGGCTGCCCGATCAGATCGTCGTGGGCGAGGGCGCCGCGGTGGGTGTGGAACAGCGCGCCGGGCTCCAGCACCACCGTGTGCCGCCGTCCCTTGGCGTCGGTGATCTGCACCCGGTCGCCGGGCTGGAACGGTCCGCTGGCTCGGGTCACGATCGGTCATGGTGGCAGAGGGCTGGACAGTCACGTTGTCGGTGGGCTCCCCTACGCTGCCCGCTATGACGGAGATCCTGGCCGATGGCACGCCGGTGGCGGGCACGGTCGCCCACCGGCGCCCAGCCCTGTCGCCGTCGCGGGCAGCGGATTTCAAGCAGTGCCCGCTGCTATACCGATTCCGGGTGGTCGACCGGCTACCGGAGACGCCGAGCCGGGCGCAGGTCCGTGGCACAGTGGTGCATGCCGTGCTGGAGCGGCTCTTCGCGTTGCCTCCGGATCGGCGAGATCCCGCGGCCGGGCGGGAGCTCGTCGACCCGGCCTGGTGCGACATCGTGGCCGCCAGCCCGGAGCTAGCTGGGATCTTCGATGGTCCTGAGGATCCGGAACACGCCGAGTGGCTCGACTCCGCACGCTCTCTCGTCGAGTCCTATTTCGCGCTCGAGGACCCTTCTTCGGTGCGGCCAGAAGCCTGCGAACTACTGGTGGAGGCCGAATTGGCGGTCGGCGACACCAGGAAGGCAGAGCCGCTGCTGCTGCGGGGGTACATCGACCGGCTCGACGTCGCGCCCTCCGGGGAGATCCGCGTGGTGGACTACAAGACAGGCGCCGCGCCGCGGGAGGTCTTCGAGGCCAAGGCGCTATTCCAGATGAAGTTCTACGCGCTGGCACTGCTGCGGATCCGGGGAGTGGTGCCCCGCCAGTTGAGGCTGTTGTACCTGGCCGATCAGCAGGTCCTGAGCTACACCCCCGATGAGGCGGAGCTAGCCCGCTTCGAGCGCACCCTCGCCGCGATCTGGTCCGCGATCCAGCGCGCCGCCCGCAGCGGTGACTTCCGCCCCAGTCCCAGCCGGATGTGCGACTGGTGCGATCACCAGGCGTACTGTCCAGCTTTTGGCGGCACCCCGCCCCCCTACCCAGGCTGGCCGGACGTCTCCGAGGCGGGCACGGAAAGCGCTCGCGACCGCGCGGAGTAATACCATCCCGCTCAGAAGCGGCAGGAGCGGATGTCGCTGGCCAGGATCGCTTTGGCGCCGCGGGCGGAGAGCATGTCCATGATCCGGTTGGCGTCCTTGCGGGGCACCATCGCGCGGACCGCGACCCAGCTGGGATCGGCAAGCGGGGCCAGTGTCGGCGACTCCAGACCGGGAGTGATGGCGACCGCGTCGTCCACCAGGTTCTTTGGGCAGTCGTAGTCGAGCATCACGTACTGCTGGGCGAACACCACACCCTGCAGCCGCGCGGTGAGCTGGGCCCGCTCCGGGGACGGGATCGCGTCGCGGCGCTCCACGAGTACCGCTTCCGACGAGCAGATCGGGTCGCCGAAGGCGACTAGGCCGTGCTGGCGCAACGTCCGCCCCGACCCCACCACGTCGGCGATCGCGTCCGCCACACCCAGCTGCACCGCGATCTCCACCGCCCCGTCCAGCTGGATCAGCGTGACGCGCACCCCGTGCCGGGCCAGGTCCGCCTGGACCAGCCGGGGATAAGCGGTGGCGACCCGCAGGCCCTGCAAGTCACCCACCTTCCACTCCCGGCCTGCCGGGGCGGCGTAGCGGAAAGAGGACCCGCCGAATCCGAGCGCGAGCCGCTCGGTGACCGGCGCGTCGGAGTCGAGCATCAGGTCCCGGCCGGTGATCCCCAGGTCCAGTTCCCCGGAACCCACATAGACCGAGATGTCCCGCGGCCGGAGGAAGAAGAACTCCACGTCGTTCGCGGTGTCGATCACAGTGAGGTCTTTGGCGTCGTGCCGCTGCCGGTACCCGGCCTCGACCAGCATCTCCGAGGCGGGGGCGGCCAGTGTGCCCTTGCTGGGTAACGCGACCCGCAGCATCGCCGTGTCGCTGGTCGCCGTGTCGCTGGTCGCCGTGTCGCTGGTCACTGGCACCTCATAGGTAGCGATAGACGTCGGTGGTGCTGATCCCCCGGCCGAGCATCAGCACCTGCACTCGGTAGAGCAGCTGGGAGATCTCCTCCGCCAGCCGTTCATCCGACTCGTGCTCGGCCGCGATCCACACTTCACCGGCTTCCTCGAGCACTTTCTTGCCCTGGGCGTGAACCCCGTCATCGAGCGCCGCCACTGTCGCCGAGCCGGTCGGCCTGTTGCTGGCCCGTTCGGTGAGTTCCGCGAACAACTCGTCGAAGGTCTTCATCTCACCGACCCTCACGCGTTGAAGTACTTGGCTTCGGGGTGGTGCGCGACGATGGCGTCGGTGGATTGCTCGGGGTGCAGCTGGAACTCCTCCGAGAGGCTCACTCCGATCCGCTCGGGCCGCAGCAGCGCGACGATCTTCGCGCGGTCCTCCAGCTCCGGGCAGGCCCCATAGCCCAGGGAGAACCGCGCGCCCCGGTAGCCAAGCTTGAAGAATTCCTCCACCTCCGCTGGGTCTTCCTTGGCCACGCTCGCACCGGAGGCGAACCTCAGCTCCTCCCGGATCCGCCGGTGCCAGTATTCGGCCAGCGCCTCGGTGAGCTGCACGCCCAGGCCGTGTACCTCCAGGTAGTCGCGGTAGGCGTTTTTGGCGAACAGCTCCCCGGCGTAGTCCGCGATTGCCTGGCCCATGGTCACCAGGTGCAATGGCAGCACGTCGACCTCACCGGCGGCCAGCGCGGCCTCCCGGGGCCGGTAGAAGTCGGCCAGGCACAGCCTGCGGTCACGGCGCTGGCGGGGAAAGGTGAAGCGGCACCGCTGCGCCGCACCGGGCCGGGGCTCGGTGAGCACGACCAGGACGTCACCATCGGCCACCGCCGGGAAGTAGCCGTAGACGACGGCGGCGTGCGCGAGGACTCCCTCGGCGGTCAGGCGGTCCATCCAGTAGCGCAGCCGGGGCCTGCCCTCGGTCTCGACCAGCTGCTCGTAGGAGGGGCCGTCTTTGCCCCGGGAACCACGCAGGCCCCACTGGCCCAGGAAGGTGGCCCGCTCGTCGAGCATCGTGGCGAACTCGGCTACCGGGATGCCCTTGACCACCCGGGTGCCCCAGAACGGCGGGGCCGGGATCGGCACGTCGGTGGCTACCTCGGAGCGGTCCGGCACGGGTTCCTCGGCGCTGGCCTCCCGCGCCCGGCGGGCCGCCGCGATGCGCAGTGAGCGCTCCCTGCGGGCTTTGCGCTCGGCCGCCTTGGACTCCTCCAGGGGATCCTCGGCGACCGTGCCGCCCCGCTTCCTGGTCATGATCGAATCCATCAGCCGCAGGCCCTCGAAGGCGTCCCGGGCGTAGCGGACCTCACCAGCATAGAGCTCAGCGAGGTCGTGCTCGACGTACGCGCGGGTCAGCGCGGCCCCGCCGAGCAGCACCGGGATGCCGGAGCAGCCCCGGGAGTTCATCTCCTCCAGGTTCTCCTTCATGATCACCGTAGATTTGACGAGAAGCCCGGACATGCCGATGGCGTCCGCGTGGTGGTCCTCGGCGGCCTGCAGGATCGTGCTGATCGGCTGCTTGATACCGAGGTTGATCACCTCGTAGCCGTTGTTGGACAGGATGATGTCGACCAGGTTCTTGCCGATGTCGTGGACGTCGCCCTTGACGGTGGCCAGCACCAGCCGGCCCTTGCCGGTGTCGTCAGCGGAGCGCTCCATGTGGGGTTCCAGGTGCGCGACCGACGCCTTCATCACCTCGGCCGATTGCAGCACGAACGGCAGCTGCATCTGGCCCGAGCCGAACAGCTCCCCCACGGTCCGCATGCCAGACAGCAGGGTGTCGTTGATGATCTGCAGCGCGGGCCGCTGCTCCAGGGCCGCGTCCAGGTCCTCGGCCAGCCCGTTGCGGTCACCGTCGACGATCCGCCGCTCCAGCCGCTCGAACAGCGGCAGCGCGGCGAGCTCCGCCGCCCGGGACTCCCGCGACGACGACGTCGTGACGCCGTCGAACAAGGCCATCAGCCGCTGCAGCGGATCGTAATCATCGCGGCGCCGGTCGTACACCAGATCCAGTGCCACCGCGCGCTGCTCATCCGGGATCCGGGCCATCGGGATGATCTTGGAGGGGTGCACGATCGCGGTATCCAGCCCGGCCCGCACGCATTCGTGCAGGAACACCGAGTTGAGCACCTGGCGGGCCGCTGGGTTCAGGCCGAAGGAGACGTTGGACACCCCGAGCGTGGTGTGCACCTCCGGGTAGCGGCGCTTGACCTCGCGAATCGCCTCGATGGTCTCCAGGGCGTCACGGCGGGTCTCCTCCTGGCCGGTGGAGATGGGGAAGGTGAGGCAGTCGACGATGACGTCGCAGGTGCGCATGCCCCAGGTGGCGGTCAGGTCGTCGATGAGCCGGGATGCCACCCGGGCCTTCCACGCTGCGGTGCGGGCCTGGCCCTGTTCATCGATGCACAGCGCCACCACGGCGGCACCGTGTTCGCGGACCAGCTCCATGACGCGCTGATACCGCGAGCCGGGGCCGTCCCCGTCCTCGAAGTTCACCGAGTTGATCGCGCACCGCCCGCCCAGGCGCTCCAGGCCAGCGCGCAGCACGGCGGGCTCCGTGGAGTCCAGCATGACCGGCAGCGTTGACGCGGTGGCCAGCCGACCGGCCAGCTCAGCCATATCAGCGGCGCCGTCACGGCCCACGTAGTCCACACATAGATCGATCAGGTGCGCACCATCACGGGTCTGCGCCCGGGCGATCTGAACGCAGTCCTCGAGCCGCCCGGCGAGCATGGCCTCCCGGAACGCCTTCGACCCGTTGGCGTTGGTCCGCTCGCCGATCACCAGCACGCTCGCGTCCTGGCGGAACGGCACCGAGGTGTACAGCGAGGACACTCCGGGGTCGGGGTGCGGCCGCCGGGGGCGTGGCGTCAGCCCGACCACCGCCTCCGCCACGGCCGCGATGTGCTCCCGGGTGGTGCCGCAGCAACCACCAACCAGCCGGACCCCGAACTCGGTGACGAACCCGGCCAGGGCGGTGGCCAGCTCATCGGGAGTCAGCGGGTACACCGCCCCCCCGGCGCGCAGCTCCGGCAGCCCCGCGTTGGGCATCACCGACAGCGGGATCCGGGAATGCTTCGCCAGCTGCCGGAGATGCTCGCTCATCTCCGCCGGGCCGGTGGCGCAGTTCAGCCCGATCAGGTCGATGCCCAGCGGTTCGAGCGCGGTGAGCGCGGCGCCGATCTCGGTGCCCAGCAGCATCGTCCCGGTGGTCTCGACGGTGACCTGGGCGATGATCGGAACGTGCCGGCCCTCGGCGGCCATCGCGCGCCGGGCGGCGATCACCGCGGCCTTGCACTGCAGCAGGTCCTGGCTGGTCTCCACCAGCACCGCGTCGGCTCCGCCCGCGAGCAGGCCGCGGACCTGCTCGAGATAAGCGTCCCGCAATTCGGCGAACGAGATATGCCCCAGGGCGGGAAGCTTGGTGCCCGGGCCGACAGAGCCGAGCACGAACCGCCGCTGGCCGCCGGTGAACTCGTCGGCCACCTCGCGGGCCAGCGCCGCGCCCGCTTCGGCGAGCTCCCGGATCCGGTCACCGATGCCGTATTCGGCGAGGTTGGCCAGATTAGCGCCGAAGGTGTTCGATTCCACCGCGTCGGCGCCGGCCTCCAGGTAACCCCGGTGCACGGCACGGACCACCTCGGGGCGGGTGATGTTCAGGATCTCGTTGCACCCCTCCAGCCCGGCGAAGTCATCCAGGCTCAGTGGCACAGACTGCAGCATGGTGCCCATCGCTCCATCGGCGACCAGAACACGTTGCGCCAGGACGTCGAGAAGCGATGAGCAAGACATGACAGCCAGCCTAGAGCAGCGAATTCGAGTCACCCTGTTCTCACAAGGGGCATCGCGACAGGCCCTTGCCGGGCCAGAGTCGTAGGCTAACGCGGTGACCTACCCGGACCGCGCTGACGACGACTCGGTGACCCGCCGATCGCCGCTACCCGAGCTCACCTCCCCAGTGCTGGTGGCGGCCTTTGAGGGCTGGAACGACGCCGGGGACGCCGCGAGCACCGCGATCGAGCACCTGCAGCTGAGCTGGGACGCGAAGCCGTTAGCCGAACTCGACCCCGAGGACTATTACGACTTCCAGGTCAGCAGGCCCACCACCAAGCTGGTTGACGGGATCACCCGGCGCATCGAGTGGCCCACCACCCGGCTCTCGGTGTGCCGACCACCGGGCGCCGACTTCGACGTGGTGCTGGTGCACGGTATCGAGCCGAACATGCGCTGGCGCTCATTCTGCGATGAGCTGCTGCGCTACGTCATGGACCTCGGAATCACCACGGTGGTGACCCTGGGCGCGCTGCTCGCGGATACCCCGCACACCCGCCCGGTGCCGGTCACCGGGACCTCGTACGACGCCGCCTCGGCCGCCAAGTTCAAGTTGGAGCGTTCCAAGTATGAGGGCCCGACGGGGATCGTGGGGGTCTTCCAGGACGCCTGCGTGCAAGCCGGGGTTCCGGCCATCTCGTTCTGGGCGGCGGTGCCGCACTACGTTTCCGCGCCGCCCTCACCCAAGGCCACGCTGGCACTGTTGCACCGGGTGGAGGAGGTGCTCGACCTCGAGGTTCCGCTCGGCGCGCTGCCCGAGGAGTCCGAGGAGTGGGAGGCGACGGTCAGCGAGATGGCCGACGAGGACGACGAGGTCGCCAGCTACGTGCGGGCCCTGGAGGAACGCGGCGACACCGATCTCACCGTGAACGAGGCCAGCGGCGACGCTATCGCCGCGGACTTCGAGCGCTACCTGCGCCGACGCCGCCCTGGCGGCACATCGGGACCACGGGGTCCCCGCGACAGCCGGTGAGGACCCCCGCCCTGGGGCTCAGCCGGACTCGTGCACCAGCAGCGGCACCAACTGCTCATCGGTGGTCAGCGAGCCATGGTGGCCGATCAGACGGCTCAGCTTGGGTGACGCTCGGGACCGCGTGACAGCGAAACCGCCACGGGCGGCGGCGATGATGTCGCCGATGCGGTCCCGGATGTGGTGGGAGACCACGGGGCCGAACCATCCAGCCGCGATCGCCTCGTCACGGGTATAGACCCAGGCGCGATTCCCGATCAGCTCCCGCCACGCCGCGAGTACCTCGCTGGTGGCGCCTGGCTCGGTGTAGACGTACCGTGCGCGCGGGTCCCCGCCGAGCAAGCGCACCCCGGACCGCAGCGCTGGCTGGGAGTCGAAGTCGAGCCCGCCGTGCTCGGGCACGGTGACCATGCCGTGATCCGATATCACCACGAGCCGGGCTCCCGGGGGAAGCCCTTCGGCGATCGCGGCCGCCAGCCGGTCGATGTGCCCCAGCTGCAGCCGCCAGGGCAGGGACCCGACGCCGTAGATGTGGCCGAGCACGTCCAGATCGCCGTGGTAGGCGTAGCAGAACGTCCGGTCTGTCCCGGATACCGCCGCGAGCGCGTTCGCCGCCAGGTCTCCCAGCGCGTGCACCCCGTGGACGTCTGCGCCGCGCAGCGCGGCGCGGGTCAGACCCGAGTCCCGATGGATGTCGGGCACGGCCAGCGTGACCCGCACACCTGCGGCGGCTGCCCGCTCCAGCGCGGTGGGCCGGGGCTGGATGTCCTCGGGCACGAAGCGTTCCCGGAGATCAACCCGCTCGCCGCTACCATGAGTGTGCCAGCTCAGCGTGTTGATCAGTACGCCGTCGGGTATGGCGAAACTGAAGCCGACAATTCCGTGTTCGCCGGGCAGCAGACCGGTGCCGATGGTGGCCACGCTCGCCGATGTCGTCGCCGGAAATCCAGCCATGATCGGTCCGCCGCTCCCGGCCAGGGAGGTGAGGAACGGGGCGTCGGCGGGATGCTCGCGCAAGGCCTGCCATCCCAGCCCGTCCACCAGCAGCAGGCAGGCGCCCCGCACGGGATTCATCTCAAGGCGATTGGCGAATCCCGCGACTCCCAGCCCCGTGAGCAGCGACGGCACCACGTCAGCGAGTGAGAGCCGCTGGCCATCGGGGACCAGTGGCGCCTCCGTTGTCACAGCGCGACGCCCAGCAGGGCATCCACCGCCCCGCGCAGCAGGGCGGGCGCGTGCTGGTCGTGCCCGCGGTGGGCCAGCGTGTCACTGGCCCACCCATCAATGGTCGCGAGAGCGGCTGGGGTGTTCAGATCGTCGGCCAGCTGAGCACGCAGCAGGCAGACCGCCTCCTCGGCCGATGCTCCCCCGGGCTGTGCGACGGCCTCTCTCCAGCGGTCCAGGCGGCCCTGGGCCGCATCGAGCGTCTCGGGGCGCCACGGGCGATCGGTGCGGTAGTGCCCGGACAGCAACGCCAGCCGCAGCGCCATCGGGTCGATATGGTCGGCCCGCAGCCGGGACACGAAGACCAGGTTGCCCTTCGACTTGGACATCTTCTCGCCGTTCAGGCCGATCATGCCGGTGTGCACGTAATGCCGGGCCATCGGGTACTGGCCGGTGAGCGCCTCGGCGTGGGCGGCGCAGAACTCGTGGTGCGGGAAGATCAGATCAGAGCCACCCCCTTGGACGTCGAAGCCGGCGCCGAGCCGGTTGAGCCCGATCGCGCAGCACTCCACATGCCAGCCGGGACGCCCGGGACCCAGTTCCGAATCCCAGGATGGCTCGCCTTCGCGGGCGGTACGCCACATCAGGGCGTCCAGCGGGTGCCGCTTGCCGGGCCGGTCGGGGTCCCCGCCGCGCTCGGCGGAGAGCTGGGCCATGGTGTCCTCGTCGTAACCTGACTCGGTTCCGAAATGCTCCGCTGCCAGGTGGTCGAAGTAGATGTCGGGGTGTTCAGGGTCCCCGATCCGGTACGCCGCGCCCAGGGCGAGCAGCTTGGCGACCACTTCGACGATTTCGCCGATCGCCTCGACGGCGCCGAC
>DASTBN010000791.1:0-2692 GCA_035712045.1 Pseudonocardiaceae bacterium | reverse complement strand
CCCGCCGCTCGGTCTTGCCTTCGGGGTCATGCTCCTGTTCTACGCGTCATGCCAGCACCGCAGCGCCAAGCCGGCCGAGAGAGATTCGGCTGGGACCGTATGGATTGGAATCGCCGAATGGGCGGGAGTGTTTGTCCTCGTGAGCCTCGGCCTATTCTGGGCTGTGCAAGTCTACTCGGCTTCGGTTGGAACCTCACGCGCGCGAGCGCAGGCTTCACAGCTCGGCGGCGAGCCAAACGCGATTCTCTACAGCGCGCATAGCTTGAGTCTCCACGCGCCCGGTGTGACGGAGATCGTGTGCGCTGACTCCAATGCCGCGTATCGCTTCCGATACGATGGCCTCAAGCTGATTTTACAGTCCGGCGGCCAATACTTTTTCCTGCCCAAGGAGTGGTCACCATCGAGTGGACCCGCCATCGTGATACCGCGCAGCGACTCGCTCCGGCTGGAGTTCGTCCTGCCATCCTCGGCTGGGGCCCGGTCGGTCGAGACATGTTGAGTGTCTGAAGTGGTGCTGACCAGGCGAGACGCGGCTCGATCGGGTTTTGATCGTGACCTCGGGCAGGGCGAGCAACCCTCGCTCGTATCCTGGGTGCGAGAGGGGCCATTGGGAGGTAGGACCCAATGGGAGACAGGACCCAATGGGAGGTTGACGATCCGGTGGCGGGTGACGGCGCGCAGGACTGGGTGACGCGGGTGGCCGACGATGTGGTGGCCGAGGCCGCGCGACGGGGCAGCGGAGGCGTCATCACCTGCGCGTCGGGTATCAGCCCTTCGGGCCCGATCCACCTGGGCAACCTCCGTGAGGTGATGGTCCCGCACCTGGTCTGCGACGAGATCCTGCGGCGCGGGATCACCGCCCGGCACATCATGTCCTGGGATGACTACGACCGGCTCCGCAAAGTGCCCGCGGGCCTGCCCGACTCGTTCGCCGAGCACATTGGCCGGCCGCTGACCGCGATCCCGGACCCGTGCGGCGACCACAGGAACTGGGCTGAGCATTTCAAGGAGCCATTCCGCGCGTCCCTGGCCGAGCTTGGCGTGACTATCTCGGAGATCAGCCAGACCGAGATGTACACCTCCGGTGCGTACCACAGCCAGATCGTGACGGCCATGCGTCGGCGGGCCCGTATCGACGCGGTGCTGGCCCGGCACCGGACTAAGCGCGCCGACGATGACACCGAGGATGACACGAACACCGGCGGCGCCTATTACCCGTTCCGCCCGTACTGTGAAGGATGCGGTCGGGACACCACGACCGTGACGTTCTTCGATAACGACACCACAGAGATCAGCTATGTCTGCGCCTGCGGCGCAACCGTGGGCCCCCGGCCAATCGCCCAGGTGGCGGGCAAACTGGTCTGGAAAGTCGACTGGCCGATGCGGTGGGCTTACGAAAACGTCACATTCGAGGCCGGGGGAGTGGACCATTCCACGCCGGGATCGAGTTTCACCGTCGGATCTCAGCTTGTGCGCGAGGTGTTCTCCGCTGATCCACCGCATTACGTGCCGTACTCGTTCGTCGGCACCAGCGGCTCAGCCAAGATGAGCGGATCCGCGGGTGGCGCGCCTACGCCGGGTGACGCGTTACGGATCTTCGAGGCGCCGGTGCTCCGGTGGCTCTATGCCCGTCGCCGGCCCAACCAGGCCATCACTCTCGCGTTCGACCAGGAGGTGAGCCGGACGTACGACGAGTGGGACGCCTTAGCCCGCAGGGTCGCCGAGGCTGCGGCGACACCCGTGGACACAGTGACCTATTACCGGGCTGCCACTCTCGCCCACGCCGCGCTACCCCTCACTCCCCGGCCGTTACCGTTCCGGACGCTGGCCTCCATCGTCGACGTCACCGCGGGCGATGACGAACAGCTGCGCCGGATCCTGCGGGATCTGACCATTCACGATCCGATCAGCGAGCTCAGCGAGGCACAGCCCCGGCTGGATCGGGCCCGCGCGTGGGTCAGCGAATACATCGAGCCGGGGGACCGTACCCAGCCCCGCACCGAGCCTGACACCGCGTTGCTGGCCAGCCTCAGTGAATCCGACCGGCACGGGCTCAAACTCCTCCTGGAAGGCCTTGCGGAGAACTGGTCCCTCGAAGGCCTCACCACCCTGCTGTACGGAGTGCCCAAGTCCCAGATGGGGCTTCCCGCCGACACCCCGCCGACCCCAGAACTCAAGGCCGTCCAGCGCACCTGGTTCATCCTGCTGTACCGGCTGCTCATCAGCGCCGACACAGGACCGCGCCTGCCAACCCTGCTGCTCGCCCTCGGAATCGACCGGGTACGGCGGCTCCTCACCCCGCCAGCCTGAGGACAACACTGCGCGACACGGCGGGCAGGAAGGCGCGACACGCGGGAACGTAGGGTCGGGGGGTGCGCAGGCCGCGGTTGGTCGCTTCGGATGTCGATGGGACATTGCTGGATCCGGGTGATCGGATCTCGGAGCGTACCCGGGCTGCGGTGCATCGGGTGGTGGCGGCTGGGGTCCCGTTCGTGCTAGTCACGGGTCGGCCACCGAGATGGGTTCCGCCGATCACCGAATTGCTGGGGCACGCGGGAGCGGCGGTGTGCGCCAACGGGGCGGTGCGGTACGACGCGGCGGCGGATCAGGTTCACTACTCGGTGGAGCTGGATCCGATGCAGTTACGGGACACGGCGGAGGTGGTGGCCGCCGCGCTGCCGGGCGCGAAGCT